>JAYUUR010000173.1:0-15805 GCA_043754475.1 Saprospiraceae bacterium
TTGATACTTTAATCAAAGTTTAAATACTAATAATAAAAATGAATGTGAATATTGAAAAAATAAGTAAATTAACTTGACATTGAGAGTGAAATGTACTTACTTTCGTCCTTAGTAATAGCAATCAAAGCATCCTTAAGTGGATAATATGTTGATATTACTAATTTCTTAAACCTCGTTTTTTAACATCCTAAATTTTTTAATCATGTCAATTATCTTTTTTTTGTTGCTCCTTTTATTATTGTTGCTTTTATTTCTCGGCGGTGGTAGTAGATAAAACCTGAATGAGAATTGAAAAAAGCAAAGAGTCAGTAACAACTAACACGTTACTGACTCCTTTTTTTTAGAAATATTTTCACTTCATCAAACCTCCAAACAAACTGCCCAAAACTGCCAACGCATTGCTCACAACTTCTTGATTTTCAATAGGTATCTGTAAATATGTTTTACCTGAAACCTCATCTTTTTTCACAATGGAAGCGACTAATTCTTGCGTTTTTTCAGCACTTTTCAAGGTTTGAGCCAAATTGGTGAAAAAATTCATACCCGTTTGAATCAACTCTTGCGGACTGCTTATCGAAGGACTCGGCACAGGGCTTTGAGGTTCTGAAACGGATTCATGCGGTTTGTTAGGACTTGAGCTTTGAGGCTCTGAATCCTGTTCGGATTGTTTCGGAGAATCTGGTTTTTTAGGCGTAGATGGTTGAGGTGGCGGTGTCATATCAACGTCTTCAAACGTTTCAGCCAACTCAGGTTCGGGCGCAGCGACCCCCTCAGTAGGAACGCCGATTTCGATGTCATCGGCTTCTTCTGCTTGGTTTTCAACAGCTTCCGTATCGTGTAAAACATTGGCAGTGGTTGAAGAAAGGGATTCGACATTTTCCATAAAACGGCGAAATTTGCTTTCAGACATGAATATCGTATCATCGCCTTCAGGATCAAGCACGCCTTTAGCCATTTCACTTTTAAATTCCAACACACCCAACATCCGATGTTCGATGGTTTGAGCCGCTACCATATTGATAACCGTGACGTTTTTCTCTTGCCCCATACGATAAATACGCCCGACCCGTTGCTCCAAAACGGCTGGATTCCACGGCACATCGAGGTTAATCATCAGCGAAGCGGATTGTAAGTTTAAGCCAACGCCACCCGCATCGGTTGATAAAAATATGCGACAGTCTTTATCATTTTGAAAATCATCCAACAGTTTTGCCCTATTTTTGGAATGAATACCCCCATGCAAACTCGAAAACCCAATACCGCGTTCCTCCAATTCCTGCGCCACCAAGCGCGTCATGCGTTCCCATTGGCTGAAAATCACAACTTTGAGGCTTTCATCAGTCAAGGCTTCTTCTAAAATGCACATTAATTCTGTGATTTTAGTATCAAATCGAGTCTTTTGATCTAAAATAAAAGTGCTATCGCAAACCATCCTCATTTGGCTAAGGCAGAGCATGAGCCGCATTCTGTCTTGCTCGTTGAGGAAGTGAAAACGCTGCCATTTGGCTACCAATTGAGTCACTGTGCTGCCCAACTCATTGTGCATATCCATTTGCTCCTTAGTCATAGGTACGAATAAGATCTTATCCATGCGCTTTGGCAAGTCTTTCAATACCTCTTTTTTCACCCTGCGAATCATACATTCGCTTAAAACAGAACTAATTTCCTTTAAATTTCGGAAACCCACCACCCGAGCATTGGCATCCGTAATTTGGTAACGATCGAGGAAACGATATAAGGGCGGCAATTTAAATTGATCAATAAATTGAACAATGCTGTACAATTCATCGAGTTTATTCTCCAAAGGCGTACCTGTCAAAACGAAAGAATAGGGTGCTTGCACTTGTTTAAGGCGCGCGCTCACTTTCGTCCGAAAGTTTTTAATGCGTTGGGCTTCATCAAGAATAATCAAGTCGGGTTTCAAAATATCATTGATATATTCAGCATCATTCACAACCACATTATAGCTCATTATTTCATAAAGCGCATCTGATGTACCATATTGTTTGCGCCGATAAAGCATAGTCCCTTCAACCACATTAACCGTATTATCTGAGAACTTTTCAATCTCCGTTTTCCATTGATATTTTAAAGAAGTAGGGCAAATAACCAATATCTTTTTGATGCCCAATTCTTTCTTATAAATCTCAGCCGCAGCAATAGCTTGAACGGTTTTACCCAAACCCATTTCATCGGCAATCAGACAACGCCCAGTATGAGCCGCGAAGAATGCACCCGTTTTTTGATAAGGGAACAGATTGGTTTTCAATAAATTATCAAAATAAGCGTCATTGAAATTATTAGGCAATTTCTCTTTCAAAATGCCCTGCCGCCTACTGTCTTCACGTTGTTGGAGTATAAAATCAAAGGCATCGGGCGTGCATCTGAATGTCTCATGGATGGCTTTACCTTCTTGAATAATAGTATCAAATTGGGGTAAAATATTGGGTAGAATGACCCCTTCTTGCCATGCTCCGCTCGCAGTGACCCCCTCAGTATGAAAGTACTTTTTTGCCCAATTGGTAAAAGTCGCTTGCTGTTCCGAGCCGATGCACAGCCGAATTTGTCGCCCGTTTTTATAGTCTAAATAAATGAATGTTTCAGGCTGATGAAAGTCAGATTTGAGCAATTTTTTATTGCCTCTGATGGCTGATACATGCTTCAAAGTAGCACTGATATGCTTGCAAATACCCAATCGATTGGTTCTGAAATCGTGGCAAGTGCAGGTATTGCCCGCTCTGAAAAGGGTCGGTTTAGGCATTTTGAGAAAGCGATTTTCACCGCTTCGGATAGTCACTTGATACCCACTATGAGCATCGGGATTCAAGACTTTAAACTCAGAAAATGCCTTGTGTGAGCCTGTATTAATTACTTCAAAAGGGTTTTCTTCACCAAATTTTTTACGTAAAACAAATTGCCAAGCATCTAATTCAAGATTTTCGGGGCGGCGATGATAGGATACTTTATCGTCTTCCTTCTTTTTATGCTTCTTTTTAGAAGGCTTTGAGGCTTTTTTTTTCGTTTTAATCTCTTCCATAACCAAGCTGTTTTTTATTACAATTTAAAACTTGGCTAAGTTAAAAGATTCAATAGGAAAGGAACGAATTTTTTTTATTTGCTTAGATGAAAAAGCGTATTTATTGTTCTATTATTGAAATTGACCCCTCAGTATTGAGTTGAACTTTGACTTGTAATTCATTTTCCATGAAGACCTTGAAACTTGGATTCTCTAAACTGGCTTGCTTTAATTTCTTTGGAAAGCAAAAATCGGCTGAAATAGCATCATATATTTTGAGTGTTTTTTGCAACCCTTTTACTTTTTTATTCAATTGCTCATAACAGTTCTTTATCTCAGCTTTTTCAATATCTTTTTTGTAATAAAGCGGTAAAAGCCAACATTCAGTTGCATGAATAGCGATAGCAAATAGAATGCGATTATTATATTCCGCTTTGAAATTTGCACCAAAAGCCTCTTCAAATAGCTTTTCAAATCGTTGTTTTACCTTTTCAATGAGTTGCTCAACAGATAATTTTACGCCGTTTTCTTCGTGTGAAACATCAAACGGTGCATCAAAACTTTTATCGGTATCTATTTGAATAACCATAAAATCATTATCCGTGAAATCATTTTTAAAATCTGGAGAGCTACAATATTTCAACACACGCGACCACCCACCCGAAGCCGTAGGTGGTGGCTGTAAATGATTGATGTACCCAGAAATGTCTTCATTGAAATAACCAATCAAGATGTTTTCTAAAACAGCATTATCAGTTATACCTTCTGAAATAAGCCCAAATTTTAACATAAATTAGAAATTTTTAGGTAAGCCGCCAATGGCACCCCGAATAAAACGGGTAGATAATCGCTCGTCAGACTCTTTATAAGGCACTCGAATCGCTTGTGTATGACCAGATTTGTTTCTTGAAATGACAAACAGCCGTTGCTCATCATCACTCAAATCAAGCCCGTCTAATACTGAGGGGTTGTGCGTTGTCAATATTGTTTGCTTATCATGCTCTTTAGCGAGTTTTGATAATACTCTAATCAATTCGCTTCCTAATTTTGGATTCATGGCATTGTCAATATTATCGATGGCAAAGAATTTAGGGGTTTCATCGCTCATAAAAAGGGTTAAATAAAAAAGTAGATATAATGCACCTTCATTCACACTTCGTTGGTCGAAATGTCCAATACCATTAGTCAAATATATATCATGAAAATTAAGGCGAGGTTCTTTATACATATGTTCAAGCGGAATTTGAATATCTTCGAACCAATCTATAAGGTTTAAATAGCTTTTAATTTGGTTTAATTTGCCAGATTTTTTTCCAATGATTGTGACTAAGTGGCTAAATAGCCCCTCACCATGAATACCCAACGGCTTTATTTGAGTTTCATCTTCAAGCCTACGAAGAAAATGATTTTCAGGAGCAAAAATCATGAATGTATCTAATCCTAATCTTTCAACAAACTCCGAAGTAACTAAGTGTGCCATAAAAGATTGAGAGATTTTCTCAAAATCTTCTTCTGAACGATGTGAATGAAGTTGTCGGTAAACATCTTTTACATATTTATCAAAGTTGTTTTTTGTTGATTCATATAAGCCTTCAATTAAATCCCCATTGGTTGTAATTTCCCAATGTGGATATTTTTCATCTATAGTATAATTGTAATACTCTTCATTGTCACCTTTAATTTTTATATTGATTGTTTCAGCGTTCATGTTGAATCCAGATTTGAAATATTTCCCTTCGGTTGTTCGAATACCCCGATTAGAAAGAAATTCATTATACAATTTTCCACTTGCCGCCGCACTCCCAAACGCTATCCCCTCCAAAATATTCGATTTCCCGCTCCCATTAGCCCCAATAAAAACGTTCAATCGCCCCAATTCCAAGTTGAGTGACTGTATGGATTTAAAATTTTCTATTTTTATTTCTTTTATCATTGTTGAATTAAGTTGTGAACAAAGGTAAACACCCCCCTCAGTATTTTTATAAAAAAACATGAAATTAGGTTTTTTAAAAATGAATCAAACAACTCAAACGATGTATTTTTACAAGTTTTTAAAAATATACCTACATCTAAACACCCCCCTCAGTATCTTTGTATTTAATATGAATCAAAAATCAAACAAAACCCTCAAACAAAGCTGCATGAGATATTTCAAAAATAAATGAATGAATACTACACTCTCATTTTTTAAAGAAAGTTTACGTAATTTACGGACAACAGGCGCAATTGTAAGAAGCTCTAAATTCCTTGTGCGCGAGATGTTGAAACCGATTGATTTTAAAAATGCCAAAGTCATTGTTGAAATGGGCGCAGGCGATGGAGTGATGACTTTTGAGATTTTAAAAAACCTCTCTCCTAATGCACGTCTATTGTGTTTTGAAATCAACCCTCAATTTTGCGAAATACTGAGGGGTATCAAAGATGAGCGTTTTGTCCTCATAGAAGACTCCGCCGAAATGCTCGCTGCCCATATGCGCCGCCTGCATATTAAAGAAGTTGATTATGTTATTTCAGCGATTCCTTTCGTTGCGCTCTCCGATGAGTTATCTTATTCAATTGTCGGAGGATGTTTTAAAGCATTGAAAAAGAAAGGTTTATATATTCAATTCCATTATTCTACGTTGATTAAAAAAATGTACACCAGCATTTTCGGCAATATTGACATCAACTTTGTGGCACTCAATATTCCACCTGCTTTTGTCATGATTTGTGAAAAAAAATAAGTATGAAATTTTATCCCACCGATACACTCAATTTTATTTCTAAGCTCACACCGCGCCGGCTTTGGAATGCTGCCCAAGTTTTTTCATCTTATTTTTTGACAAAATGGACGCGCCGACCTATTCAATGGGGTATGCCGTTTACCATTTCGATTGAGCCAACAACGGCTTGCAACCTCCGTTGCCCTGAATGCCCAAGCGGTTTGAGAGCTTTTACACGTCCAACAGGCAATCTGAAGCAGGATTTTTTTCGCCAAACGATGGATGAAATGCATCAAAATCTGATGTATTTAATCTTTTATTTTCAAGGTGAACCCTACATCAATCCCAACTTTTTAGAAATGGTCAAATATGCTCACGACAAAGGCATTTACACCATGACCTCTACAAATGGGCACTTTTTGAGCGATAAAAATGCTCAAAAGACCATCGAAAGTGGCTTAGATAGGCTCATCATTTCAGTCGATGGCACGACCCAAGAGACTTATGAAAGTTACCGCAAAGAAGGCAATTTAGAAAATGTCCTCGCTGGAGCGCGCAATATTGTGAAATGGAAAAAGGCGATGAAATCTAAAACACCCCATATTATTTTTCAATTTCTCGTCGTCAAACCCAATGAACATCAGATACCCGACATCTACAAATTAGCCGAAGAAATAGGCATTGATGAAGTAAAATTGAAGACTGCCCAAGTCTATGACTACGAAAATGGCAATGATTTGATACCTACCATTGATAAATATGCCCGCTATCAAGAACTTGAAAACGGCAAATGGACGTTCAAAAATGCCCTCGTCAACCATTGTTGGAAGCTCTGGCATTCGTGCGTCATCACGTGGGATGGCTTGGTCGTGCCTTGTTGCTTCGATAAAGATGCGGAACACCGCCTTGGCGATTTGAAACAAAATACCTTCGCCGAAGTCTGGCACAACGGCAAGTACAGTCGCTTTCGACAAGCGATATTGAAAGGGCGCGACAAAATTGATATTTGCACCAATTGTACTGAGGGGTGTAAAGTGTGGGCGTAAATTTTGAAAACTAAAATTTTATTTATAAGTTTACAACTGATTGATAATCAACCTTTTGGAATCTATATTTCAATTAAAAAGTACCTCAAAAATCAAAAATAACCAAAGCCAAAATTATTATTGAAAACGAAAAACAAACATCACTCATCATGCTTACGAGAATCCTGTGTCTATTTTCAACACTCCTTTTTCTATCTGGTGGCAATGAAAAGCACCCTAAACAAGCGGCTCTTTCAAGCTCAAAAGCTTTAATAACGGAAGAAAGAAAGGAAACTGAATTGCCTAAAACCCTCCGCTTAATGTTCGCAGGGGACATCATGTCGCAACTGATTCAAATTGAATCGGCGCAAGTAGGTAATAATAAATACAATTATGACCCGTGTTTTAAATATATCCGCCCTATATTTGAGCAAGCCGATTTGGTTATCGGCAACCTCGAATGTACCCTATCTGACAAGCCGCCCTACACGGGCTACCCGAATTTCAGAAGCCCTGACCAATTAGCATCAGCCTTGAAAAAAGGCGGTTTTGATATATTGGTCACAGCCAATAACCATTCCCTCGATGGTGGTTTGAATGGGCTGAATCATACCATCGAAACGATCAGAGAATCTGGCTTTGTGCAGACCGGAACGTTCAAAAATGAGGCGTATAAAAACCTACTTTATCCCTTGATTGTCTATAAAAATGGCTTCAAAATAGCCCTCCTCAACTATACCCATCACACCAACGGATACGGCACACCGACCCCCTCAGTAGTGAACCGTTTAGACATGGAAAAGGTGAAAAATGACCTTCAAAAAGCCAAAAATTTGCAAGCTGATTTCATTATCACTTTCCTGCATTGGGGCGATGAACACCATCTGAATGAAGGCTCTGAACAACGTGGCGTTGCCCAATTATTGCATCAGTGGGGGAGTAATTTGGTCGTCGGTTCGCATCCGCATGTGGTACAACCCATTAAAAATCAAAGAGTTACGATTAATAAAAAATCATACAGTCAACTAACTGCCTACTCGCTCGGCAACTTCATTTCGTCTCAACCCTTCGTCCATACTGAGGGGGGTATCGTCTTTGAAGTGAACATCAAAAAACAACAAAATCAGACAAGTATCTACAACTATTTCTATATTCCTGTGTTGCGTTACACACCGCGTGAGAACGGCAAAACACGCTATTATGCCCTGCCTGTTTCACCGTTTGAAAACAACGAAAGTGCTATAAAAATGCCTACCAATGAGAAGACAAAAATGTTGAATTTTGTACACCGCATACGCACGCAGTTGGGCGCACACGGTGCCAAAGAGCATAAATTTTTATTGAATGAAATTATTATTGATTAACGAGTTGAAATAATCGCATGAATAGTAAAAAATGACCCATTTTTAAATCTAAAATCTAACGGTCTAACATCTAACCAAATATGATAGTATCTGCCATAGTGGCTGCGGCTCAAAACGGTGTCATTGGAAAAGACAATGAAATCCCTTGGCATTTGCCCAAAGATTTTGCTTATTTTAAAAAAACGACACTGCATCACCACATTATCATGGGGCGCAATAGCTACGAAAGCATCGGTCGTCCGTTGCCGAATCGGACAAATATCATCGTGACTCGCAATCCGTTTTATGCTGTTTCGGGCTGCATTGTCGTTCACTCGATTGAAGAAGCCTTGAAATTAGCGGAACAAAATGGGGAAGAGGAGGCATTTATCATCGGCGGCGGCGAAATTTTCAAGCAGAGTATGCATCTCTTGGATAAACTCTATCTGACCGAAGTGGATTTAAATACGCAAGCGAATGATGTCGATGCGAGCGGAGCGAGGCAGGAGGGGAACTATGTGTATTTTCCTAAAATGAACTTTGAAGAATGGCGTTTGGTATCGGAAGAGAAGCATTTGAAAGATGAAAAAAATGCGGCTGATTTTACATTTAAGGTTTTTGAAAAACGATAGTTTTAATCAATTTGTTTTTTTAATGGTACATTTAATCTATTGATAATTAAATTTAACAACGAATTTTGCTTTAGTTGACTTGCTTTAATATTTAGCACTTCGTGCATTATTATATCAAAAGAATTGTTTTTATTTGCTGAAATATTTGCCTCTTCAAGTAAGCTGTTTTTTAATTCGATAGCGTATTTTTCATATTGAATTTCCTTAAAAAATGAGTTTTCAGAAGGTAAATAATCAGCAGGTATTTTATTTATTGAACATACAACTAAACTTTTTTGGCTCAAATCATTATCTAAGTCAATAAAATAGACAAAGGGATTTTCATTAATAAGTTGCAGTAAGTTGTATTTTTTTTCAAAAAAAGACTTTAATCTGCTTAATGAAACTCTAAAAATAAGCCAACGATTACATGATTCATCGCAATCTGTCCACTTATACAAATAATGTTCATTCGTATTATCTACATTGATGAAATGTGATAATAACGGACCATCGTGATAAAGCAAATCACCTTGTTTTTTTAAGTTGAGACCTAAATTGGTGATTGATGTTGCCTCTATTTGTTCCATTTTTAAAGTTTTGAAATAATAATAGATCTTTTTTCATATTGATGTTCTCTAACAGGATGACGTTACTTATTTATTAACATTTGTAGTACAAAAATAGTTTTTATTTTCAAAACCAATGAAAATACATTGATTTTTTCCCTTACGGATTTATTTTGAAGAACATTTTAACATAAAAATTTCTCAATATCAGTTTTCTATTTTAACTTTCAACCTCAACTAACATTAACATACCATGTACGAGAACTTCCTACACTATCTGTGGCGAACCCGCCGTTTCGACCTTTCAAACCTCGTCACTACTGAGGGGGACACTCTCGATATTCTCGACTTCGGCGAATACAATACGAACGCTGGACCTGACTTTTTGAACGCTCGTATCCGCATCGGTAACGTCACTTGGGCGGGCAATGTAGAAATGCACGTCAAAACGTCCGATTGGATTCAGCATGGGCATCAGCACGATGAGGCATATAGTAATGTGATTCTGCACGTGGTTTATGAAAATGATTTGCCTTTGAGAGAGAGTCAAAATGTCATAAAAAACACAAAATGTTTTGAATTGAAGCATAAAATACCCGAAGGCATTTATAAAAAATATTGGGCTTTGCTGAATAATGAGCATTGGATTCCGTGTCAGCACCATTTTTTTCAGGTGTCGGATTTGGTGAAAAATGCTTGTTTTGAACGCCTTTTGATTGAACGATTGGAACGCAAAACGACTGAAATTGCCGTAGCATTAGAGCGCAATCAGAACGATTGGGAAGAGACTTTTTATCAATTTGTTGCCCGATATTTTGGTATGAAAATAAATGCCGAGCCGATGGAATGGTTGGCGCGTTCGCTCCCGCACATCATTTTAGCGAAGCATAAAAATCAACTTTTTCAAGTAGAAGCTTTGCTGTTTGGGCAAGCCGGTTTGTTGGAAAATGAGTTTGAAGGTGCTTATCCAAATGCTTTAAAAAAGGAATATCAATTCTTAAAACATAAGCATAATCTGACGTCTATTGCCACCGTTGCATGGAAATTTGCGCGCTTAAGACCTGCTAATTTTCCGACGATTCGCATAGCACAATTGGCTCGATTAATTCACCAATCATCGCATTTATTTTCAAAGATCATTGAAATTGAAACAGTTACGGATATAAAAAAATTGTTTGATGTAGAAGTGAATGATTATTGGCTATCGCATTATGTGTTCGATACCCCCTCAGTATCGAGGCGAAAATCGTTGGGTATTGATGCTATTCATTCTATCATAATTAATGTGCTGGTACCGTTTTTATTTTACTACGGAAAGATGCGGCAAGACGAAAAATATGTCAATCGGGCGTTCAATTTTTTACAAGATATAAAGCCTGAAAATAACACCATTACTGAGGGGTGGAAAAATCTGGGTGTGCCGTTAGAATCTGCTCATCGCACCCAATCTTTGATTCATTTGAAAAATAATTATTGCGATAAAAAACGCTGTTTGGATTGCGGGATTGGGAACGCCGTTTTGAAGATGGTTTAATTAAAAATTAATGAACAATACAGATTTATACAGTAAATTACAGTAAGTAAATAATTATACAGATTACAAATAGATTTTTTTAAAAATTAAAATAATTTGTATTTAAATTATAAATTTTTTTTATTACACATAGTTAACATAGAACACATAGTTTTTGTTATTCAGCAGGAATCTATTTTTACCTTTACGAATACACAAAAGAGATTCCTGCTGAATGACAAAAACTATGTGTCAAAAAAACAATGTGTTAAATAGCACAATTTTTGGGAAAGGTTTCATCATAAAAAAAGAAAAAATGTACCTTTGCAGCCAAAATCACCCCCTTTTCAAATGTTGTAAATGAAACTCAGTGTGTTGTGAAGGATTTTAGAGGAGAGTTTTTAGGCATTTTTGGAAAGTCAAATTAATAGTTCTTATGAAAAATATAGTATTTGCATCTATAATATTAGCCACTTTATCGTGTAATAAAACCGATAAATCTTCAACAAATCAAACCGCTGCTGCCGAACCCGTCAAAATTGAATTGCCCAACACGCCCGAAACGGTGGTGCGTACTTGGGAAGACGCGATTGGGAAGAATCAATTTTCACTCGCCTTGATGCTGAGTATGGGACCCGAAGTTGATTATGTCAGAGCTTTGGAAGAGTCCAATAATATGGACAAAATACCCAATGTGCGCTCCGAAATAGTAGATTTGAAGTGTCAACAAGTATCTGAAACGGCAATATGCGATTGTAAAATCAAATATGACAACGACGAAGCGGCGTTCAAATACTATTTGATTCGCCAAAATGGGCAGTGGTTTCTCAATGATATTGTGCCGAGTGAGGTGCAACCCAATAACAAGCGTGTGAATCAAAAACCCTCACGTGTTGTGCAATAAAAGATGAAAATCGGTCTATTTTTCGGTTCTTTCAATCCCGTTCATGTTGGTCACATGATTATTGCCAATTATATGGCAACGCAAACCGATTTGCAACAAGTGTGGCTGGTGGTGAGTCCGCACAATCCTTTGAAACCGAAAAATTCGCTCGCCCGCGACCGCGATAGATTGAATATGGTGCAACTCGCCATAGACGATAATGGTTTGTTACGAGCTTCTGACATCGAATTTAAGCTACCGAAGCCGTCCTATACGATTGATACGCTGACCTATCTTTCTGAAAAATATCCCCAACATCAGTTCGTCCTCATCATGGGAGGCGACAACTTGGCGACGCTCCAAAAATGGAAAAATTACGAGCAAATACTGAGGGGGTACGACATTTATGTTTATAAACGCCCACAGTACGAAATCGGTGAATTGGCTACGCATCCACGCGTAAGTCTATTCGATGCACCCTTGATGGACATCTCCGCCACCTACATTCGCAAGTGCCTTATAGATGGCAAATCCATTCAATACCTCGTACCTGATTCCGTTATGCAATATTTGATGGAATCTAAGATTTATTCATAAAATATTGATTATCAATTGTTTATGAATATTTAATCTTAGTAAGCCTCGAAGGCTTACTAAGATTAAATTGTATTACTTATTTTTCATGGCAGCGGCTCTGGCATCATTGATAGCATCGTGAAGAGCTCCTCTCATACCCATCATCACAGTTCCCTCAGTTCTGAACATAATGGTGTCAGGTAGTGGATGACCACTTTTTTTCATGGCTTTGAGTGAATCGGTCAGCATTTTTTGTAACACATCCAAATCTTTTATTTCTTTTCCATCGAACGTGATTTTACTTGACGAATCTATCGTTACCCAATAAGGATTGGGGCGAGGCAGTGGCGCGTCTTGAATGTCGCGTGTCGGTGGAATGGCTTCTGCAGTTGTTTGAGTGGTCGTTTTTTCTGCATTATTGCAAGCTGTGAACAGCGATAATGCTAATATGCTTGAGAATACTATTTTTTTGAACATTTTTAATTGTTTTATTAGAGAAAAGTAGATAGCAAATTTATAATTTTTAATGATTCTAACGCTCAATAATCAATTGAATTTAAACATCATTTTATGTGCAATTGTTGAATTTTCATGTAAAATGTATGTTAATGGATTAATTTTTGATTACATATTAGCATTAACTCATTTTTTTTAAATTCTTAAAAATACGCTCATGTTAATTTTTAAATGCTCATTGGTTGCTGTTTTTCTCTTAACCGCTTACTTTACCGCTCAACCATTCATCGGGGATGTGACGGATAAGGAATATGTAAAGCAACAAAAAATTAAAGAAATTGTGAAAACGGATTCGAGTGCCGCAACACTTGGGCAAACGCGCGTGACCATTTACAAATTCAATGAAGACGGGCTTTTGGTGGAAAAAAGAGAAGAAGGAAAAGAGACGCTCATGACACGTTTTACTTATAATAAAAATGATAATCTGACCGAATCGGCTACTTTGCGCCCCGACGGTTCTATTTATAGCATAGAAAAAATGGGCTATGATGAAAATAACCGTTTGAAAGAATCTGAGATTCGGCGCACTGCTGAAAAAATGACGATAAAAGATAATATCGAATGGGTGGATGACCGCACACGCCACACCACGCGCGTGAGAAATGGCGAAACTATGCGATTTTTGAGTGTTTTTGATGAACAAAATCGTATTGTGGACGAAACGTTTGATAATGGCAGCGGTAGCAATTGGATTTATGACGGTGCGGTTTTGATGATGAAAAAAAATAAAGCGAATGGTCCGGGCGGTGGTGATATTGAGCGATACGAATATGATGACAATCAACGCATCAATTTGATTGAAAATGTCAACAATCGCCGAGCATTTAATTATGATGGAAAAGGACGTTTGCTCTCCACGATTACTAAAGATGATAATGAGCGCACGTTGGTTTTTGAACGCTATGAATATGCGCCCACGACCAGGTGATTTGAACTTTTTAAAGCTTTAAATTGTATATTTGCTCGAAGACCTTTCCAAAAGTTGAACTTTGGAAAGGTCTTAATTTAAATAGGAATTTCTAAAACAGTTATTTTAAAATTAATCCAAAGTACAATTATGAATGTAGAATTATTAAAACGGGAAATGCAGTACCGAACGGCGAGAAGTGGCGGCAGTGGGGGGCAAAATGTCAATAAAGTGGAAACGAAAGTGGAAATAATATGGGACATCAACGCTTCTCAAGTTTTTAATGACGCTGATAAAGCCTTGATTTTCAATAAGTTAGAAAATAAAATTAACAAAGAGGGCTTATTGCAAGTGGTGAATCAAACGGAGCGTTCACAATTAGGGAATAAACAATTGGCTGAAAAAAAAATGATTCGGCTCATTGAAAAAGCCTTAAAAAAAGAGAAAGAACGCAAACCAACCGACACCCCCCCCTCAGTAATAGCGGCTCGAAAACGTGAAAAACGGTCGACCACTATAAAAAAAGCGACTCGTGGCAAGGTCAGAATCCAACCGAATGACGGCGATTCTGGCTACCGACATTTTGCTCCTCCGGAGCAGAGTTGATTCTTTTAGATTTTAAATTGGATTTTTATCTTCTAATAATTCCTTCGGCATATTTTTAGTGGCTTTTGCGCCCAATTCTTTAATTTTTTCTGCTCTTCCTATCAGTGTATCACCATATTTTTTTGAGTCATTCAGCTTATTCATTGCGTCATGATAAGCGGATTGCGCCATGTCGAGTCGCTGACCAATTTGTTTCAAATCATCTATAAAAGCGACGAATTTATCGTAAAGCATACCGCTTTGTCGGGCTATTTCTAAAACATTTCGTTTTTGATTTTCTTGTTTCCAAATAAACGAAACAGTCCGCATTGTCGCCAATAAAGTAGAGACGCTGACGATGACTACATTGCGTTCGAGGGCATCCGTGAAGAGCTTAGAATCTTCTTGCAAGGCTAAGGTCAAAGCTGGCTCTATCGGTACAAACATGATGACATAATCAGGTGAATTGATCTGATACAAACCCGCATAATTTTTATCGCTCAAACCCCGAATATGATTCCTTAAACTCTCTACATGCGCCTTCAAAAAGCGCGGTTTTATAGCATCGTCTGAGGCGTTAAAAAACTGCTCATAAGCGGTTAATGATACTTTTGAATCAATTATAACTTGTTTATTTTCAGGCATTTGTATAATAAAATCTGGCCGTTTCTGTTGCCCATTGTGGTCATTAAAAGAAGGCTGAATGAGGAAATGCACCCCCCTCAGTAAACCCGACTTTTCGAGCAATAATTCGAGTTGCAATTCACCCCAATCGCCTTGTGTTTTGGAGTCACCGCGCAAGGCTGCTACGAGGTTGTTGGCGTCTTGGCTAAGTTGTTTATTGAGTGAAAGGAGGTTGTCAATTTCGGTTTTGAGGGTAGTGCGTTGTTGCGTTTCATCCAAATATTTGCGTTCAATATTGAGTTCAAAATCTTTAATTTTCTCGCGCAAAGGATTCAGAATATTATTCAATTGCACTTGATTTTGAAGGGTAAAACGCTGACTTTTTTCTTCTAAAAGGCGGTTGGCGATGTTCTCAAATTCTGTTTGAAAACGCTGTTGGAGGTGGGTAAGTTCTTCTTTTTGAGTCAATAATTTTTCATCCAGATGAGCATTAATTTGCTCTTGCGAAGCCAAATCTTTATTTAACTCAATGATTGTCAATGATTTATCATTAAATTCTTTTTTTAAATTGTTTAGTTGATTTTGAATATCGGTTAAAATATCTTTCAAAACATATTTTTCATTCAGCACCGTTGAGGCAATGTATGCCCCGCTTGAAAGGAAGCGATTATAGACAATCAATGCAGCAGCTATTGCTCCAAATACCAAACCTGCTAAAAGGTAGATTAATTCCATGTTGTAGTGGTTTAAAACAAACGATTTTGTTTAAAACATAAAATTACAATTTTTATCGCAATTTTCTATTATTGGGAATTTAAATTTTCCTTGTAACATAGGCATTAGACTTGTTGTAAGTTGATAATCAATGATTTAGGTGGATATATTAAAATTCCATAGCCCAGCACTGACATTAATAATTCTGTCAATCGTGGTAT
>JAYUUR010000174.1:0-5186 GCA_043754475.1 Saprospiraceae bacterium
GTTCAGGATTTGATGGATACTGATTTGATTTTCAAGGATACAGTAGCAGATTTGGAGAAAAAAATTAAAATGAATTTGAATGGCGCTTGATAGGTTAGATGTTAGAAAATAGATATTTAGATATTAGACAGCTAAGTACTGATTATTGAACTACTTAATATTTCAGTATTGAAGCAATAGTTTTGACAATTCTTTAACCTTATTTTATAAAAAACGTCGGTGTCAAAACTGGCGTTTTTCTTTTTAGTGCCTATTATATTGGATATTTATTTTTTTGTAGAAAAATCATCATGTGAGGTTACCGCTTCGTATATGGTTTATTGTTTACTGAGGGGGTGCGTTTTTCAAGCGAATATTGTAGTTTTGCAAGAAAATTTTATTTCACTTTAAAAAACAGTTTTCAAAGTCAGAAAATATGAAAAAGACACTCTTTTGTTTTTTAACAATATTCATTATTGGTGTAAAATCTTTTGGACAAAACGACCCCGTACTTTTTACCGTCAACGGCGCCCCAGTTCTGCTTTCCGAATTCAATTACATTTATACCAAAACCAACGGTAATAAAGCGGATTTCACCCGCCCCTCAGTAGAAGAATATCTTGACCTCTATACTAAATTCAAAATGAAAGTGGCTCGGGCTAAAGATATGAGGCTTGATACCATTGCTTCGCTGAAGGAAGAATTGGTAGGCTATCGGCGTCAATTGGCGGATAGCTATTTGACAGATAAAGAGGTGACGGATAAATTGATAAAAGAGGCTTATAATCGTATTCAAAAAGACATGAGCATCAGCCATATTTTATTCAAAATTGAAAGAAACGATACGATGGCTGCTTACACTCAAGCAAAAATCATTAAAACGAAACTCGAAAACGGTAGCAATTTTGAAAGTTTAGCTAAAGAAATCTCCCAAGATGTCAATAGTCAAACAAGCGGCGGCTATCTTGGATTTTTGTCAGCTATTCTGCCCGATGGATTTTATGCTCTTGAAAATGCCATTTATAAAACTCCCGTCGGCAAAACATCGGACATTGTGCGCTCACCTCTCGGTTATCATATACTGAAAATCAATGCCGAGCGTCCTGCTCGCGGCGAAATGGAGGTAGCTCATATCATGATACGGAAGTCAAAAGAAGGCGTAGATCAACCTTTTGCCAAGCAACGCATTGACAGTATTTACAAGGAGTTGAAAAAAGGCGGTAATTATGAAACACTGGCTCAAACGTTCTCCGATGATGCCAACTCTGCTCAACGTGGAGGATATTTGGGCTTGTTTGGAATTGGTCGCTACGAATTGGTCTTTGAAGATGCCGCATTTAACCTTGCTAAAGATGGTGATTTTTCTCAACCGATTGAATCAAGCATCGGTTGGCACATCATAAAACGCCTTAACCGCAAGGGGATAGAGTCGATAGACCTGATGAAAAGCCGTTTGAAAGCGCGCATTCAGCAAGACGGTCGTTTTGAATTAGCCAAACAGGCAATGGTCGAGCGCATAAAGCGTGAAAATAATTTTAAAGAGGACCCCTCAGTATTGAAGGCATATATTGCTGCTTTGGATTCAACTTTCCTCACATTTAGTTGGAAAAATCCAGCCAATTTGGATAAAGCAGAACTGTTTAAAATGGGTACCAAATCTATTACAACCAATGATTTTTCAACGCATTTGGTAATTAATGCCAATCGTCGGTTGAGTTATGGGGCTGGTATGAAAAATGATTTGGGGCAGATAACTCGTGCTTTGTATGATGAATACGTCATTGAGCAGGCACTTGCTTTTGAGGAAACGCAATTGGAGAAAAAATACAGCGATTTTAAAAATCTCATGCGCGAGTACGAAGAAGGCATTTTATTGTTTGAAGCCATCAAGATGAACGTTTGGGATAAAGCCTCGTTGGATACAGTAGGTCTTGAAAAATTCCATAATGCTCATAAAGACAAATATAAATGGGACGAGCGTGCTCAAGTCATCACTTATTTTGTAGGCGATTCGGCTAAATCTGAGTTGGATAATATTCGCTCATTTGCTGAAAAAAATCCGACAGTAGAGGTGCTGAAAAAATTTAATAAGAAGAAAGAAATCCTTTCATTCAGTGAAGATACGGCTGAAAAAGGTAAAAGTAAAGCCATTGAATCTATTCCTTTCAAGGTGGGTAGTATGACCAAAACTGAACAAAATGCGGCAGATAAAACATGGTATTTCATGAAAATTGAAAGAATAATGCCCGCAGGTCTAAAATCTTTAAAGGAAGCACGTGGGTTTGTAGTTGCCGATTATCAAGAGTTTTTGGAAAAACAATGGATGAACGAACTCTCTGCAAAATATAAAGTAGATGTAAAAAAAGACGTTTTGAATAGTATCATCAAATAATAAAACTTTTTGTTTCACATAAAAAGCCGCTTCAGATTTGATTCCGAAGCGGCTTTTTTTCAGTGAAAACTTGAATTTATGTCCATCAATTAGCAGGAATATACCCCTCCTGCCACGCTCTGCTCGCAGTGACAATTTTAATGAAAAGAAGGAAGCATATTAATACCAGTCCAAAATTCCACGATAGATCGAATCGAATTATTGAATTCAAATATATCTAAAGGCTTGCAAACGAATGCTTTAGCCCCTAATTCGTAACATTTCATAATATCACTCTTACTGTTGGATGTCGTGAACATCACCACAGGCACCCTTTTCAAATTGGGGTCTTGTTGCATGTGTTGCAGTACGTCAATTCCACTCACGCGCGGCATATTGAGGTCGAGCAAAATGAGCGCAATTTCACTTAAAACGGCTGTTTTGAAATATATCAATAGCTCTTGTCCATCACCAATATGAACAAGCTCAACAGGATTTTCTAATTCTCTGACTGAAATCTTCACCAATTCCACATCAGCGAGATTATCTTCTACCAGTATAACTTTTCTATTTTTTGTAGACATTTTTATTCTATATCAATATTTTGAATAGTATTAACACAATTTTTAATGATTGTATTGATTTGCAAAAATTTAGCCAAAAGTTAACTATTTATTTTTAAAATATACAAAATTTAGGTTACTTTAAATGTTGTTTTTATAACAATATGATAATAAAACACAAAATACGTGTTTTTAACTTAAATATGGGATGTAATTAACAACTCAATACTTGTATAACGCATTTTAAAACGCTCGCTCAAATACTGATTTGTCAGGCTACCTTTAAAAACATAGATGCCATGCATCAAACCTTGACTGGAAATCAACAAATTGTAAAGGCTTCCAAAATGCTCACTTCTTAACAAAAATGAGGTCATAATATTACTAATAGCAGTAGATGCAGTGCGTGGTACTCTTGAAGCAATATTGGGAACGCAATAGTGAATCACATCATGAAAACGGAATGTCGGTTTTTCATGCGACGTAATCCGAGACGTTTCAAAACAACCGCCTTGGTCGATACTCACATCTATAATAACAGAACCGGGTTTCATTTTGCGCACCATATCTTCATTGACGATAACAGGTGCCCTACCGCTGCCTGAGTGAATAGCACCAATAACAGCATCAGCCGTGATTAATTCACGCAATAATACTGTGGGGTCAAGAGCAGATGTATAAAGTTGACGCCCGACTTGGTTTTGCAGCCGCATCAATTTGTAAATATTGTTGTCAAAAATGCGCACTTCTGCACCTAAGCCCAATGCAACACGCGTAGCAAATTCTGCCACTACACCCGCGCCCAAAATGACGACCTTAGCCGGTGGCACACCCGCCACACCGCCTAATAATACACCTATGCCTCCTCGTGCTGTGCTCAACAATTCCGCAGCGGTCAACATGGCACTTAATCCAGCAATTTCAGACATGATGCGGACGATGGGATAAGAGCCAACATCATCTTTGATATATTCCATTGCCAAAGCAATTACCCGCTTTTGGCGCAATTTATTGACATATTCTTCTGTAATAATGGGGGCTTGAAGAGGGGAAATGATGATTTGATGCGGGTGAAAATAATCAATTTCATCCAAAGTAGGGGGCGCAACTTTTATAATAACATCTGCTTGATAAACTTTTTCCACGGTGTATGCTATTTCAGCACCTGCTTCGGAAAACTCATGATCTGTAAAATTGGATTGCTCACCAGCACCTGTTTCTACCACGATGCGATGTCCCCGCCCAGTTAAGGTTTGAATGCTTGAAGGCGTAAGTGCCACTCGATTCTCTTGCAACGTTGTTTCTTTTGGAATGCCAATATATAAGCCACCTTTCTTTTGCTCGACGGGCATAAGTTGTTCCTGCGTTTGAAGCAAACTTTGGGGAATAGATATTTTTTGACCTGTTGATGCCATAAAAGGAATTTTAGATACCTACAAAATTACGATTTTTCGAGTCGAATTGTCTGAAATTTCAAAACTAATTTTCAAAACATCGGCATCAAGCAAGGGTTCTATAATTTGAGGCCATTCTATGAGGCAATAATCGTGGTCATATAGATAATCTTCAATACCAATATCAAGGGCTTCTTCAAGGTCTTTGAGGCGGTATAAATCCAAATGATGTATCAATTTTTCAACCCCTTTTTCAACATAAACATATTCATTCACCAAGGAAAAAGTAGGGCTACTCACTAAACTTTGAACGCCTAAATATTGGCAAAAAGCTTTGACAAAAGTGGTTTTTCCTGCCCCCATTTCACCATAAAGCACTATTTTTTTACGACCGGCTGCTTGCTTCAAAAGCCATTCAGCAGCTTTTAGCAGGTCAGATACTGAGGGGGTATTGAAATAATTTTTATTCATAAAATACTGTAAATCAATTATTTATACTTTGAAAATATCTTTCTCTTCCCAACTACTTTTACGATAAGGCATCATAAATTCAATAATGAGAATAATTAAAACAGGCAATAAAAACCATTGAAAATAAGATTCATAATCATTGAATGCCCGCGTTTCAAATTCTTTTTTTTCAACCTTATCAATCCTATTTTTCAATGCTGCAATAATACCATTTGTATTGGCAATATTGAAATAATCGCCATCTCCAGCAGCAGCCAAATCGCGCATCATTTGCTCATTTATTTTAGTGCGAACAGGCTGACCGTTTTCGTCGCGTTTATAATCTTGAACGCCTCCAAATTCCATCATCATAAAGCCCCCCTCAGTAGTACCGACTCCTATCGTGAAAATAATGAGTCCATTCTCATG
>JAYUUR010000175.1:0-5182 GCA_043754475.1 Saprospiraceae bacterium
AATAAAGCGGATGAACGCCCTCGTGTAGCGGGTGCATACATCAATCGCCTCGTGATGGGTATGCGGCTACAAGCTGATCCGACTGTGCAATATGCTTTGATGGACATTGAAAAAACCAACATGTTTCGCCGTCTGAAATATGCTGATTACTTGACACCGCATCCATATAATACGTATGTGAATGACGGTTTGCCTCCCGGTCCTGTATGTATGCCTTCACCTTCGAGCATTGAAGCGGTCTTAAATCCTGAGAAGCACAACTACGTTTTCTTTTGTGCAAAACCCGACCTATCAGGCTATCACAATTTTGCTGAAACGTATGAACAGCACAATGTAAATGTGAAATTGTATCAGGATTGGTTAAGGAATCAGAAGTAAAATATATTATATGAAGACATTTGAATTTACTTTGCAACAATGTTATATGATTTTGAGTATAAGATTTTAATTTTCTAATTATTTAAAACCACTTAAAATTTCTATTTATGAAATTCAAATTACATTTTGCAGCATTGTTGCTTATTCTTGGATTAATTCAAAGTTGTGCGCCTACAGTTTTCACTTCACCTAACTTTGTTTCAGCGAAGAAATTACATAAAACTGTAGCTATTTTGCCTTTTGATGTCTTCATCTCAATGAAAAAACTGCCTAAAGGAGTTACCGCAGAACAGTTAAAGGCAGATGAAGAAAAAACAGCTTTTACTGCTCAGGGTCATGCTTTCACTTATTTATTAAAGGAGACGGGTAAAAATAAATACACAGTTGATTTTCAAGATATTGATCAAACAAACGCCTTACTTAAAAAAAATTCGTTAGATTATACTACACTCAAATCAAAAACGAAAGATGAAATTGCCAAAATATTAGGTGTAGATGCTGTTTTGACTGGTAAAATTATCATGGAGAAACCCATGAATGATGGTGCTGCAATTGCATTAGGTTTGTTAGTAGGCTTTTGGGGGAATACTAATAAAATTACAACTGCTTTGACTATTCATAATGGTACAGATGGAAAACTCCTATGGAAATACGATTGGGAAGCAAATGGCTCAGTCGGTAGTAGTACTGAAAATTTGACAAAATCATTGATGCGCAGTGTATCTAAAAATTTTCCTTATACAAAATCAAAATAATTGCTGATTTTAGCATGTTAGAGTATTCGGAAATTTGGAGTACCCCTCAGTAAAAAGCCGTTTCGACACAGTCGAAACGGCTTTTTTCAAGTAAATGAATGATTTTATGAAGGCTTACCCGACTTATTCTCAGGTTTTGGCACCGAGGTCGTGTTGCCGCTTTTGCTTTCCGATTTATAAGTCGACACCTTTTTGTCAACGCCTTTAGTTTTATCGGCAGGTGCTTTTTTGATGTTTTTAACGCCTTTGTCCTTGCTCATTTTTGATTGATTTTGAATTCCCACATATCATGGTACTTAGCTAACGTTTCTGTCTTTCAATATGTTTTAAAAAGGGTCAATTTATTTTGTCACCTTTTCATCTCATAAATTAAGGTTCTGAAAAAGATAGACCGCTTCAGTTTAGATTGAAGCGGTCTAATATGCCATATCTCAATATCAAAATATCTCAATATCAATTTTAATGTGCAATAATTAACTGCTTAGCTTCATCCCGTTTTCCTTTGGATGTTACTCGGAGAAGATAATGCCCGGTAGCCAATTTTGATACGTCTATACTGAGGGGGGTGTCGCCGACCTTATCTATATTTTGAAAGAGAACTGCTTGCCCAAATGGATTATAGATGTAAATATTCACCTCATTGCCTTTATATTTCGATAAATCAATGTCCACTGCATCAGAGGCAGGGTTCGGATAAATGCGAACGCCGCTCAGTTTATCGAACTTGACTTTCTTCGTTTCGGTATAAGCGAAAGTGCCGTCCGTGTAAGCGACTTTGACGCGGTAGAAGTTATCCCCCTCAGTCGGTTGGTTGTCGTAAGTGCCAAAATGCTGCAAATCATCCGTTTGTGAAGTCGCATTGAGGGTTTCGATGTCTTCAAACTGACCTGTTGTGTTATTGATTTTTTGAACAGCGAAGTAATCATTTTTGAAACCTGTATTATTTATCCATTCGATGCGAGTGCGCAGAGGTTCAGCAGAAGCATTCATTGTCAAAACATTCTTGCTTGTCAAATAAGAAGTTGAAGTATTGCAAGCCACTTCTTCTATCAGCCATTTTTGAGAGTTAGAACCATCGTAGGTTCTAATTTCAACATTGGCACCATCGCCTGTGGCATCATTCTCAATATCTAACACTTTTCCACTGCCTCGGTGTGTTATTTTGTAAGTACCATCGGCGTTACAATCTATTTTCCAATCTTTGAAACCGCCTGAATAATAGTCGTATAAATAGCAATTAGAACCACTTGAAGTATTGTGATTGGCTAATACACGATCACAGTTGCGGAACATAATCTTATAATAACCTGAACCCAAAGCATAAAACCGCAATTGTTGATTTGTGCCGCCATGATAAGCCCATTGAACGATAGCCGTATTGTTCGTTTTATTACCATTGTAAACATCCAACACTTTACCGGAATTGACATTGATAATCCGATAGCATTTTGTAGAGTTAAAGGTAGTATTACAAACAGGTGCAGTACTTTTAACAACGATATTAAGGCTACAAGTATTTGAATTGCCTTTAGCATCAGTTGCTTTGAAATTAATGGAATATGTACCTATCGGAAAACATGAACCACTGGCAGCACCTGAAGTGCGTGTGATGCTTGGAGTGCTACAATTATCTGTCGCCGTCGGGTTAGGATAAGAGATAGTCCAACAAGTGCCAGACATACCTGTTACGTCTTTAGTAATAGCAGGGGGGCAGGTGATTGAAGGTTTAGTCATATCCGTAGCACATGGATTAGAGCAATCTGCCACAACAGCTTGCCATTTTTGGGAATCTTTTCCACCGTATGTCGCCAGCACTGCTTCTTTTCCTGATGAAATAGAGCCTGAGCCTAAGTCAACGACATGATTAGGGCAACATAATGGAATGAGTTTAAAATATCCGTTTTCTGCGCATTCTAATTTCCATTGCTGTGATGTACTCCCTTCATAATCATCAAGCTCTAATTTATTACCGACAGAACAAGACACTTTATCTAATGTAACAACTTCACCTGTTTTCTGCTCAATAATTTTATAAGCACCATTTGTCAGCTTTTCAAATTTAAAGATTTGAGTTTGCTCATAATTGACAAATACTTTTTGCACCAATTTTTTATCCTTCTCATTTGTCAAACTATTCGGATTATTTTTAGTCGTCAAACGATAGCATTTAGTCACGTCAATGGTGAAAGAACAAACTGGTGGGAGAGGTGCTTTATAATATCCTTTATCCGCATCTAAAACTTTCTGACCAACAGCCAAGACAATATTTTTAACACCGACTATAACCTGAGGTTTACCATCGGGTGTGGTATTAGGAAACTTAATATTATAAGTGCCAGCAGCTAAATTGAGAAACTGATATTTACCATTCGCATCTACATTTTGAGTAGCGATAGTGACTAAATTGGCATCGCACAACGTAATCAGCATACCTGTAACGGGTGTATCGCCGGCATCAAAAAATGCATTACTATTGTTGTCGTTATAAGTTAAACCACCAATGCAACCAGTGGGTAGGGCGGGAGCTTTGTAATACCCTTTATCAGCATTTAAAAACGCTTGACCATCAGCCAATACTACTGTTATCAATCCTAAATTGACCTGCGGTTTACCATCCAAAGTCGCTTCCGGAAACTTGATATTATAAGTGGCAGCGGGTAAGTTTTGGAATAAATAATTACCATTGGCATCTACAGCCTGAGTAGCCAGTGTTACAAAATTGGCATCGCAAAGCGTGACAGTCAAGCCTGTAGCTGGAGCGTCACCTGCATCGAATACGCCGTTATTATTATTATCGTAATAAGTTAAATCGCCAATACTACCTGTTACTACAGTTGGTGCTTTATAATATCCTTTATCAGCATCTAAAAACGCTTGACCGTCAGCCAATACTACTGTTATCAAGCCTAAATTGACTTGTGGCTTACCATCTAAAGTTGTTTCCGGAAATTTGATATTATAAGTTGCCGCAGGTAAATTAGGAAACAAATAATTGCCATTGGCATTCACCGCTTGAGTGGCGAGTATGACAAAATTGGCATCGCAAAGCGTGACGGTTAAGCCAGTAGCTGGAGCGTCACCTGCATCGAATACGCCGTTATTGTTATTGTCATTATAAGTTAAATCGCCGATACTTCCCGTTGCAGCAGTGGGAGCTTTGTAATACCCTTTATCGGCATCTAAAAATGCTTGACCATTAGCTAATACAACTGTTATTAACCCTAAATTTACTTGCGGCTTACCATCCAAAGTCGCCTCAGGAAATTTAACATTGTAAGTCGCAGCAGGTAAATTTGGAAATAGATATTTACCATTGGCATCCACAGCTTGTGTGGCGAGCGTCACAAAATTGACATCGCATAAAGTGACTGTCAAACCGGTAGCAGGAGCATCTCCTGCATCAAAAACACCATTATTGTTATTGTCGTAATAAGTCAAGTCACCGATACTACCTGTTGCAGTTTGAGCTGCCAACTGAGGGGTGGCTAACAGGAGTAAAATGAGGGTAACAGTTAACAGTCTAAATAAGACGTACATTTTTTTCATCGTAAGTAGTTTTTTTAGTTAAAGATTTTAAAATTCAAATGAATGATCGGTATTTTAAAATAGATAACTTTGTTGAACTCTTAGAATGTGTACTCAAAAGATTTGAGGACGGACATTCAGAAATGAGCTTATAAGTTGCAGAGATAAAATCATTTTAAGCCTTTACATTACTGCAAAATTAAACAAAATTTGATTGTTTGAACCCCTCAGTATTTTTATGCCATTTCTGAGAATAAGTGAGATACCATGATAAATTTATAACTTTATCATAAATAATAATGTCAGTTGAGTAGAAGCAAGTGCTTAATAATAAAAAATTGGGGTTAAAAAAATGGAGTGTTAAAGCTTTAATATTTAGTTGATTGATTTTAAATGAATTGAAAATAATGATTTTATTTAAACTTAATAAATTTTATATGAATTTACATTTTGTATGTTTTTGAAATTCTTCAAATCTATCTACTGAACAATTTAATATTTCTTTAATTTATCTTAATAAAAAT
>JAYUUR010000176.1:0-15741 GCA_043754475.1 Saprospiraceae bacterium
TATTTAATACTCAATTCAAAATTTAATTTGGACTAAATTTTCAAAAATCAAATCAAAGGACTTATTACACAACCCCCGTATGTGTCATAAAAAAAGTATCTGTTATGGGCTAATATTTATCAAACTCTCAATTCTCAACCCTAAAACTCTGTTTCATCACCCCCAATTTCCCTTTATTATCCAAACCTTCCACGCTGATTTGAGCATTTTGAGCATCGTCCGTATTATAAAATGAGATGGTTGTTTTGCCTGTCAAATCCGTTTTGATGAAGGGACTCCAATAAAGAGTGGTGCGGTGGTCGGGCAAACTGTACTCCGGTTTGTTTTCGCTGTAATCGGGTACATAAAATTGCTTCATGACATTATAACCGACGACTATCGTAGCAGGATTGTCCACGCGGTCTTCAAAATTCAAGCGAGAACGGTAATTCGGATTGTTCCATTTGGTGAGAATATGAATCAGCCCATCGTTAGTGCCATTACCCGCCACGCCTGAAAAGCTGCCTGTACCTGTGCGGATAATATTCACCCGCTCGACGTCTTCCATCGGAATGGTGCTCAGCATATTGGCATCGGCTTCAGTCATATTATCAATGACCAATAAAGGTGAACCGCTGTAAAGACTGCCTCTAAATGGACGTATTTTTAGAGTTCCATCGAATGGGTCGTATTCAATTTCAATAAATTGTGAGCGCAAGTAAGCCACCAAACTTTGGTTCATCTTAACGTCTGATTCAGTCACTTCATAAGATTTATCAGGGATATAATTAATACGTGGGTCGGTTTCCTTTCTCTTTTTCGCTTTAATTTCTACTTCTTGAAGCACTATTTGTTTCTCTGTTCTGAGTTGTTGATTCAAAACGCTTTCCTTAGTGGACTCCAAATATGTACTGATATTTTGCATTGGATAATCGGCAAAGAGGTTCATCTGCTTGATTGTCATTGCGAGGGACGAAGCAACTGAGGGGGTAATGCTCCGCATAATATTCAAATCAAAAGATTTAGCCGATGCCATTAATTTAAAAATAAGCCTTGAAGAATCTGTAAAATCGAGGTTATTGATGAGAAACTCCCCATTTTTATTGGTTTTAAAAGATAGAAAGCGGCTGCCAATTGTCGGGTTCATCATGGTAACGAGGAACGTGGTATCAGCCAACGGTTTATTTTTAACTGAAGCGACACCCCTCAGTGTAATGCCAAATTCAGGCAAATATTTAATCTCATCATATTTGTCTTTCAGCACTTGCTCCCAAGTAAAACGCCGCCAGCCTTGCGTCATCATCAAATTGTCCAAAGCACGGCGAGCTGTTGCCGTCGTATCCTCAAAATAATAGGCGGGCGATTCTATATTGCCTTGCAAATCCGAGCGCAGCAACATATAAGCCCGTAAATCCTCCGCATACTGAGGGGTCGTTACTTTGCTATTATTCGTCACTGCGAAACTGAGATTGGCTGCTACAGGCTTGCCTTCAAAGTTTTTCGTTTCGATATCAACCGTCACTTTTTCTCTTTTAGAATAATTGGTTTTATTAGTTTTGACGCTGATTTGTAGGCGTTTTTGCTTATTTTCAACAAATATCAAGCGTTCAGACAATGGTTTTCCTTTATCATCAAAAACCGTTATGGCAGCAATGCCTTCGCCCGCAAATTTATCTCTTGGAATATTCAAACGAAATGTTTTAAAATTTTTATCCGTCACGGGTATCTGAGAAGCGAAGACAATTTTACCCCGTTGATGCGCCACGACATAAAATGCGCCTGGCAAACTCCCTTCCGCCATATTCAAATAGGCGAACAAACGCACAGGCAAATCGGGCTTCAAATTGTCAATAAAAAGGCTCATACCGTTGGATTTTACAGTCGGCAAGGGGAAGGTTTTGGTCGTGCCTTCAATATGTGCTGTATATTTTTCGCCTTTTTGAGGCTTAAAACTGCAATGCCCCATGCCTTTAAAATCATCTTGAAAAGTGGTGACCGAATCGCCTTTTTCATCCCTAATAATAGCTTTCACTTTCATGCCTTTACCTTGCTCATTCACCGCTTTGAAAGCCATATTACAAGGCAAATCTTCTATTAAATCGCCGCCTTCAGGGAAAAACTGGATACTCATTACTGTATTTTTATCATCTTGGATAACACTTTTTTCATTCAAACTAAACACATAAATGCTTTTATTGAAATGAAAATCTGTCGGCAAATTACCCATCCATTGCGTATAAGCATGAATGTTATACAGCCCTTTCAAAGCGTTTTTACCTTGTTCAGAAGGCAATTCAATAGAGCCGTAGGATGTGCTGCCCTCAATTTTGAGTTTCCTTTGCACCACCACGCGCCCTGTCGCTTCTTCCGTCATATCCACGTACAAAACCGCGCTGATGGAGTCCGTTGCATGGCTCATAGCATCTGCCAAAAATGCTTTGAACCACATCGTTTCGCCCGCCGCATAGTAGGGTTTATCAAAACTCAAATAGACTTTCTCTTGGTTGAGTTTCGTGAAATTATCGAGTTTAGAAATGATTTTGCGGATGGTATTGCTATCCGTTTGAGCATTGATAAAAGAGCATGTGGCGATGGAGAACGCCAAAAAGACAAGGGTTTTCTTCATTTTGAAGTGTTTGTTAATTGTTGATTAATTTTATAGCACTTTGGATTTCATTTTAAGAAAGTATAGATTCTATCTAATTTATCAACTATTTCAGAGTCAATTTCATTACTTTTAAGTAAACGAATGAGTTGATAATAAGCGCCTTTCCTAAAAATAGGCGTTAATTTGATTTGTTCATAAAATTCAGGAAAAATTAAATCAAGCCATTCGTCTGTTAGTTTTCCCTCGCTCCACCAACTATCTTCCAAATTATTAAGCCTTCTTGGTAATGTATTGTTCACAATAGCAGCATCCATTATACTTTCAAATTGCTTTTCATCCTTTTTATGTTCAATTGCCAATGACATAGCATATCGTTTCAAAATATGAGGTCTTGCAAAATAATTTTCTATTTCCCTCTTAGTCCAACTGAGAATTTCAATGGGTCTTTCTTCAATATTTTTTTCAAGTTTATCAAAAATAGCCAAACCTTTTAAATTTGGAATGAATGGCTGAATGGCAACGAAATTAGATTTAGCATCATTAGGTAAATTATTACCCAAATAATGGATATTGGCTTCAGATAAAAGTTGTTCTACAGGATGTTTTAAAAGTCTCGAAAAGCCTAATAACATTTCTAAATCGGTAGAACCTTCAAGGTACAATATATGTTTTTTTAATCTCGCAAGATAATATTTTTCCCATCCTATATTTGTTAAAGCCTTTCGAAGTGCTTTAATGTGTTTATTATCATTTATCTCAATTATCTGATTTTCTATAAGTGCAACGACCTGTGCATGTTCTGCAGCTTCATCTAAAACTACTTCTGAATGGGAAGCAATGAAGATTTGTGAACCTACTTCTATCGCGACTTGATTTAACATTTGAAAAATCTCACGTTGACGAATAACTTCTAAATGAGCATCGGGTTCGTCAAGTAAAAGCGTTGTATTGGGGTGAGAATAAAGATAAGCCAACAACAAAAGTGTTTGCTGAAAGCCACGCCCTGCAGAAGAAACATCATAGCGGATTTTATTTTCAGTATAAAATAAATCTATCAAACCTGTTGAACGAATATATTCAGGTTTTTCAATAGTTGCTCCAAATAGTTGTTTAATGTTCTTAACGAGTTTCTGCCAATTTTCTTCCGGTTGATATTGAGAGCTTTTAGTGGTTTCGGGATAGAGAATGTTGAAACATATATTTCTTAAAACTTCGGCTGTTCTTCCTTCTCCAAGTTTACGATCTATTGAACCTTGAGTCAACTTATCTTCCGAAATAGCTAAACCTGACATCGCTTGTAGAAATCCAAACCTAATACCCATATCTTGTTGATATAATTCTTGCATTTGGCTATATCCAGTAAGCAATCGGCATGTTATTGATTCAGCATTTGAAAACGTAAACTCAGCTCTACATACCCACGCTTTACCGTCATTTTCACCTTGCAATTCAATTTCAAGGGGTATATGAATTTGCCCATTTTGTACATTCTCTCGTTTTGAAGTCACTTTTTTATCCTTCCATAAGAATCGAGCATCAACAATAGGGCTATTCATCAAATCTCGGCGATTAATAATAACATACCCTTTGCCATCTAAATCTTGCTTTTGTTTGGCGTGCAAAAAAGCGGTTACGCCTAACTCCCATAAACACAACGCTTGGAATAGAGTTGTTTTGCCAGCATTATTTGGTCCTATTAGAACAACAGATTTGGCAGTAGTAAAAGAAATGTTTTCTAATTTTTTGAAATTTTTAATGCTAATTTTACTTATCATTTTACTTTTTAACAAAAGTAATAATTGTTTTTAAAATAGAGTTCATCCTGCTCATTTTTTGTTAAGTGGTCATTTTTTGATTTATCAAAAGGTATTTAAACGCACTTGCATGTCATCGGAGGCTTTCAGACTTGATACCTGTTCAGGGTCAAGCCTTGCAATCAATTCAGCAATTTTGTCATAAGCAGCATAAATAGTCATATCATTTCTTAATTTACAAAGTGAAAGTAGGTTGTTGTTGAGACGTATCTGCAAAACATTGAGCAAATATTTTAATAGAAAAAAAGACATTCGAGAGCATAAATGGAATGCCACAGATGAACAATTCGGCATTAAAAAAAGGCAAACCAATTGATTTTCTAACTTCCAAATGAAAGGCAAAAACCATGATTAATGACCAAATAATACCTAAAAACCCCAATGAAAAAGCCAACCATTTTATTTTGATTGACATATTGATAAAAAATAAGAAGGATATAAACAAAATCATTGAGGAACACAAGTCAATGAAAAAGCCATTCGTCCAGTAGTTGGATAAAAGCATGATGAGCAGAAAAATGAAATAAATATTAGCTATTTTGTCGATATTTTTTTTGAGTAATATTTTCATGTTTTTCATAATAAACTATTCTTTAATGTAGTAAAATCGATTAAATGTAGTAAAGGATTTTAAATTAGCCAAATCTTAATTGGTAAATAATTTAATTTTCAAGATTCATTTCTATATTGCAGGGTTATTTTTTTTAAATATTATTTTAAAATTCTCTCTCATAAATTTTATTTCAACACAACTTATGGAAAACAAAAGTGATAAAAAAGTATGGTTTACGGTGTTAGTAGCCTCACTCGGCTATTTCGTGGACATCTTTGATTTGCAACTTTTCAACGTCATTGGCAAACAAAGCCTCGGTGTCAATGGTCTCAATCTCAGCCCTGAACAAATTGATTATTATTACGATTACGTGCTTTTCAATTTTCAAATGGGCGGTATGCTCATTGGCGGCTTGCTATGGGGCATTCTGGGCGATAAAATGGGGCGTAAATCCATCCTTTTTGGCTCTATTCTCATCTATTCTCTCGCCAATTTTGCTAATGGTTTTGTTACGGACACCACTACCTATTCCATTCTCAGATTTATTGCCGGCTTTGGTTTGGCTGGAGAATTGGGAGCGGCTATAACCCTTGTGGCAGAGCTGATGTCGAAGGAAACTCGGGGTATTGGTACGGTTATCATCGTCGGGATGGGTGCTTTGGGAGCGGTTGCTGCTGCATTTGTCAGTAAAAGTTATTCTTGGCAAATAGCATATTTTATAGGTGGCGGCTTGGGTTTAGCCTTGCTTTTGCTGCGTTTTAGCACTTTTGAGTCTGGAATGTTCGAAAATCTTAAAAATACTGAGGGGGTATCGAAAGGCAATTTTTTATCTCTATTTACCAATCGAGAACGCTTTTTAAAATACTTGATGTGTATTTTAATGGGCTTTCCCATCTGGTTTATCCTCGGCATTTTAATCAAATTTTCCCCTAAAATAGCCGAAGCAACGGGCGTTACAGGCAAAGTCAGCGTAGCGGATGCCGTTATGTACGCCTACATTGGACTTTCGGTCGGTGATTTATTGTGTGGCTGGCTGAGTCAGATATTTGCTAATCGGAGAAAAGTTGTTTTAGCATATTTATTAGCCACTTTAGGCATGGTCATTTTTCAGATGAACGTAAGAGGATTGTCCGTTTCCCAATTTTTGACCTTGTGTTTTTTTATAGGGGTGGCATCGGGCTATTGGGGGCTTTTCGTCACCATCGCATCCGAACAATTCGGCACTAATATTCGAGCAACGGTGACCGTCACAGTGCCTAATTTTGTACGTGGTGCGGTGATACCGATTACGTTGGCATATAAAATTTTAGAATCAAATAATGGGACGATTTATAGTGTGGTTGTGGTCGGGGTTGTCTGTTTGGCGGTTGCATTGATAGCCATTTTATATCTAAAAGAAACCTTTGGTAAAGATTTGAATTACTATGAAACAATGTGATTGACCCAACTTGCAGCAAGTTCGACCACTTCTAAGCTTAAACTTGCTGCAAGTTATGACTACTCGTTAGTTCAATCTTCAAACACCACACTGACCCCTCAGTCATTTTAAATCTTTCATCAATTCTATAGCCGACAATCCAGCAAATTTCGCCTTTTGCTGTTTCTAAAATCCATATTTTTTCTTTATCAAAAGCAGAGATTTTATTCTGATTGAAGAAATCACTCAGCTTTTGACGCTTCCCTTTCATGCCGAATGGTTTGAAAAAATCGCCTTTTTTCCAATGCCGAAGTTTTAAAGGGAAATGTAGCGTATCGGCGTCTAATTGAGCAATATTTTTATCTTTTATAATTTCAATTTCATTCATTAAATATTGATTAAGTAAGAGTTTGGAATGATTAAACTCAATTTCTTTTAACTCGCTATCAATTCCTAAAATGACGACCCCCTCATTTATCCCTTTGGGAGTATCTGACTTGTCTTTTTTTGATTTTAAAATATAATAATCTCTTTCAATGAGTAAAACATGCGTCGCCGAATAAAATTTTGTTCCCACTTTTGTTGCGCCTTCTTTTTCATGAAATATTTGCTCAACTTGTCCTGAATTAAAATTAAAGTCCTTCAAAATTTCAAAAAGAATGGTCGATACTGAGGGGTATACTTGTAATTTATTTTTATTAATTCTATATACAAGTAGTTGATTATCAACAGTTTCTATCACTTCTTCTTTTATTTGTTCAATAAAATACTGGAGTAGGGCATTGGCTTCGCTCAAATATTTTAAATTATCAATCGCCGTTTTTTCAAATTCAGGATTGATGTGTTGATAGAGTGGTACAATTTGCTGCCGAATAAAATTTCGTGTATATTTATAAGAAGCATTAGATGAATCCTCTCTGAAATCGATATTTTCCTTTTGAACTGCCTCCAAAATTTCTTGTTTTGTAGAAAATAAAAGTGGGCGAACAACATAGCCATTCTTAGGCTGAATACCTTTCAACCCCCTCAGTCCACTGCCTCTTGAAAAATTGAAAAGCATGGTTTCGACGCTATCCGAAGCATGATGAGCCGTTATAATCCATTGATAATCAAATTTTTGTCTCAAATATTCAAACCATTCGTAGCGTAAATCTCGCGCTGCTTCTTGAATCGAAATCTTTTTCTTTTGAGCATATTCAGTCGTATCAAACCTTTTAATATGGTAGCGAGCACCTATACGCACAGCGGTATGTCTTACAAAATGTTCATCGTTTTCCGATTCATCACCACGCAGCCTATAATTGCAATGTGCAATAGAAAATTTGTAACCACACTCTTTCATCAAATGCACCAACCACATTGAATCCACACCACCACTCACCGCCACGAGCAGTTTATCCTCTTTCGTAAAAAGTTGATTATCAGCAATATATGTCTCAAACTTTTTTTTCATCTTAATTTTGATATTGGAATATTTTAATCACTCAATCACTTTAATCATCAATAAATCCTTTTGTGCATCTTTACCTATCATGAATATATGTTCTCCAAAAATCGTAAAATCCATTTTTTGATAAAAAGCAATGGCTGCGGGATTTTCAGCCCAGACGCCGAGCCAAACGTAATCAAATCCATTCAATTTTGCAATTTCAGTAATTTTTTCTATCATTAATCGCCCGATGCCATGACCTTTCATATCTTTTAACACGTATATACGTTCAATTTCAATCCCTTTTAATTTTTTATAATCAAAATTCGATTGGTAGATAATAGGAGTGTCCGATTCAAGCGGAGATTTATTGACATTAATCTTGAAATAGCCGATAATTTTATGAGTTTCTATAAAATAATAATTGTTGACGCACCCCCCCTCAGTATTTTGATTATTTTGAACGGTTTTGAAATCCGACTCCAGTTTTTCAAGTGTAAAATTTTGACTTAAATATGCTTGAAAATCGGTAGGATCATTCAAGTGTTCATAAGTATCAATAAAGGTTTGTTTCACAATGGGAAGCAATATCTCTAATTCAGAAATTTTAACAGGTCGGATATTCATATTTTATAGTAGCGCGGAACTCCCGTTCCGCATTTAGTTTGGTTATTTTATGGTAGCGCGGAACTCCAGTTCCGTATTTAATTTTACTGATATTTGTAGTAAAGCGGAACTGGGGTTCTGCGCTACATAAGCCACATAAGACCCAAAAATAACAGTCTCTCAGCAAAATTTATCATTTTCTTAATTGAAAAAAAGTTAAGTTTTAATTTTAAATTATCTTTACCCCGCATTAAGTAATGTAAACAGAATTAAAATCAAGATAAGTCATTTAAAATCAATTGTTTAGGCGATATGAATAAAATTAAAGCGTGTATTTTTGACCTTGACGGTGTTATCTGCGACACTGCCAAATACCATTTTAAAGCATGGAGAAAGTTAGCAAACGAACTGGGGTTTGACTTTACCGAAGAAGAAAATGAAAAATTGAAAGGCGTCAGCCGCGTCGAATCCCTCAATCTCATCCTTTCTTGGGGCGGCTTTGAAGAGAATGATGAAGAAGTAAAAACCGCGATGGCGGATAAAAAAAATGCTTGGTATTTAGATTTCATCACGCATATGTCGCCCGATGAAACTTTGCCAGGTGTGAAAAACTTCTTGGATGATTTGAAAAAACGAAAAATCAAAATTGTACTGGGCTCAGCCAGTAAAAACTCTGTAACCATCCTTGAAAGAATCGGCTTGATGCATTATTTCGATGCCATTATTGACGGTAACAAAACGACTCGTAGCAAACCTGATCCTGAGGTTTTTCTTTTAGGTGCGCAAGCTATTGGCGCTGAACCCAAAGAATGTATCGTTTTTGAAGATGCTGAAAAAGGTGTTGAAGCGGCTTTAGAAGGCGGCTTTTATACTGTCGGCGTGGGGAGTCATGATGTACTCGATGAAGCCCATATCGTGATTCCTGGCTTTGAATACATTGATTATAGCGAAGTGTTGGAAGCCCTTTCAGCTTCTGTTAGTTCTTTAAGATAATAATTCAACCAATTAATAAGAATGAAAAATTACATCAAACACGACGAATGGTGTATCGTGGAAGAAGGTTTCGTACCTGAATACAACGAAATCTCCGAATCCCTTTGCTCTATCGGCAACGGTCGCATGGGGCAACGCGCCAATTTTGAAGAGACTTATACAGGCAAAACGCTGAAAGGCACTTATGTGGCTGGCGTTTATTATCCCGATAAAACCAAAGTGGGTTGGTGGAAAAATGGCTATCCTGAATACTTTGCGAAGGTCTTGAATGCCCCGTCTTGGATAGGTATTGATGTAGAATTAGATGGCGAAGTATTGGATTTAGCCAAATGCGAAGTCTTGGATTTCAAGCGCGTTTTGAATATGCACGAAGGCTTTTTAGAGCGTAAAGCAAGGGTGAAAACAGAGCTGGGTAGAATTGTAGAGATACATTCTAAACGGTTTTGTTCAATTGTTGATGATGAATGTGGTGCTATTCGCTACGCTGTTAAATCTGTCAATTTCTCTGGTAAAATATCCATTACCCCCTCAGTAGACGCCGATGTTTCTAATAAAGATACCAACTGGGATGAGAAGTTTTGGAATGAAGAAACCAAATTGGTTAAAAATGCTCAGGCTTTCATTATTGCTTCTACTAAAAAAACGGATTTTCATGTAGCCACAGGTATGAAATTCCGCTTATTTGTAGATGATAAAGAAGTGGATGATTTTGTAGCCTTTCGCAGGAAGCGGGATAAATATGCTGCTTGCACTGTAGATGTGAAAATTACTGAGGGGTCTGAAATTGTGGTGTATAAATATGCGTCAGTTTTATCTTCAGAAAATCATCCGAAAGAAGAGTTGTTAAAACGCTCGCAAGAGGTGTTGAAAAATTTTGAAAAGAAAGGTTTTGATGTGGCTTTAGCAGAACAAGCGGCTGCTTGGATAGCCAAATGGGAAGCATCTGATATTGTCATTGAAGGCGATGTGTCGGCTCAACAAGGTATTCGTTTTAATATTTTTCAACTCAATCAAACTTACACAGGCGAAGACGAACGCCTCAATATTGGACCCAAAGGTTTTACAGGAGAGAAATATGGTGGCTCTACTTATTGGGATACTGAAGCCTATTGCCTACCATTTTATTTGGTGAATGCAGAAGAAAAAGTAGCCCGCAATCTCTTGGTTTATCGCTACAAACACCTTCAAAAAGCCATTGAAAACGCTCAAAAACTCGGTTTTACTGAAGGGGCAGCTTTGTATCCGATGGTCACTATTAATGGTGAAGAATGTCATAACGAATGGGAAATTACTTTCGAGGAAATACATCGCAACGGTGCGATTGCTTACGCTATTTATGATTATATCAATTATACCGACGATAAAAAATACTTGGCTGAACATGGGCTTGAGGTGCTAATCGGCATTGCTCGTTTCTGGGCACAGCGGGTTCATTGGTCAACGCTTCGCAATCAGTATGTGATGCACGGCGTAACGGGACCGAATGAATATGAAAACAATGTGAATAATAATTGGTACACAAGTTATATCGCGCGTTGGTGTATGCGCTATGCGATGGAAGCGTTGGATTATGTGAAACAAACGGCGCCTGCTCAATATCAAGCTATTTTGAATACTACTCATTTTAATGTTGAAACTGAAACAGCAAAATGGACAGATATATGCGATAAATTCTTCTTGCCAGAAGAGAAAAATCTCGGTATTTTCTTACAGCAAGACAGCTATATGGACAAAGACCTTTTGACAATTCATGATTTACGTCCGCAAGACCGCCCCATAAATCAAAAATGGTCTTGGGATAGGATATTGCGCTCTTGTTTTATCAAACAGGCAGATGTTTTACAAGGACTTTATCTTTTTGAAGACGATTTTGATTTGGATACGCACAAGCGCAATTTCGATTTTTACGAACCACGCACGGTGCACGAGTCGTCGCTTTCGCCTTGCGTCCACGTCATATTGGCTGCTAAAATTGGCAACTACGACAAAGCTTATGAAATGTATCTCCGCACCAGCCGCTTAGACCTTGATGATTATAACAATGATACTGAAGACGGCTTGCACATCACTTCTATGGCAGGTACTTGGATGTCGGTTGTGAAAGGTTTTGGTGGTATGCGAGTGAAAGATGGCATGGTTCATTTCAATCCGTATTTACCAAGTGCCTGGCAATCCATCGCATTCAAAGTCCGTTTCAGAGGCTCGAGTTTGGAAGTAAAAGTGACTAAAAATGCTGTAGAAGTACAAAATCTTAGTGCTAAAGCGATAGATGTGATGATTCATGGTGAGAAGAAACATGTGGCTGCTCATCAATCTTTGGAGATAGCGATGAGTGAGCGGGCGATGGCATAAACTTAAAGCTGTATTAAAAGAGGCTGTCTCAAAAGTTATTGGTTGTGGTGTTATTAGTTATTTTTTGTTTAATAAAAATTGATTCTCAATGTTTTATACATGCAATAACTTAGTAACTCAATAATTTAATAAGCTTTTGAGACAGCTTTTTTTTATATACTCATATTTTTCCTTAAATACTGAGGGGGGTATCATATCGCACTAAGATTCCGATTTTTTAAATTATCCACACTCCAAATCCCTGCTCCTACAAACATATATTGTATAGCAAAAAGAGCAAAAAGAAATGGGTGCTGGTCTTCATACCATACTTTACCATGACCTATGTAAAATGCTATAAAAAGCATACTACCCAATAATAACACGGATGCCCAAGTAGTTTTGAATCCAATCATAAGCATAATCCCAGCTACAAATTCAGCCGCTTTTCCAAAAAAAGCTATCCAATACGCTTGTGGAAGCTGATTAAATGCTTCCCATTTGGCATATTCTGCAATTTTATCAGACTCAAATATTTCCCATCCATGATAAAAAACAAAGAACCCGATGACTATCCGAATAAGAGCGTAAACGCGTAAGGCTATAATTGAATTTTTCATTTTTTAAGTTTAAACAAGCGATGAAATTCTAATTTATTTTTCGATGTAAAAAGAAGAATTAGCAAATATAATTAATGAAAAGTAGCTTGTAAAATATATCTTTAAGGCTTCGATTTTGATTAAAAAATTTCACGTTTCGATTAAACAACACGATGACCAACACAACCACAATTTTAGACAATAACAAAATAACAGCCGTCCAATTCACCACCATTTTCATCTGTTTTTTGATGAATACGCTCGATGGCATGGATGTGATGGTCGTTTCATATGCCGCTCCTGCCATTGCAAAAGTATGGGCGGTAAGTCCGCAGGCGATGGGTAGCGTTTTTAGTGCAGGGCTTTTAGGTATGACTCTGGGCACCCTATTCATTGCACCCCGTGCTGATATTGTGGGCAGACGTACTATCATTTTACTATCAGCTTTGATAATGGGATTGACTGTTTTTTCTACCTACTCTTCTTGCAGGTATAGCGACTTTGAGGATAAAATCGTCTGAGATTAAATGACCCCTCAGTATTGAGGAGTAAAATTCAGTGGAAAAGAGTTCACACTTCAATTTTATCAAAATATAAAAATTGACCGTTAAGATGTGAGGAATCATTGTCAGTTGACAGCAATGTACCGTTAAAAATGGCAGTCGTAGCAGCAATCCACAAATCATTTTTACCCATTTTTCGAGCGGTGCCTGTCATTTTGAGAACAGGATGCTGATTTTTGCTGTAAACATCAATATCAGAATAGAGTTTAAGAATTGATGGGTCTTTATTAATGGGAATAGTTGTAACTTTTTCAATTTGTTTTTCTAATCGTTGCATTTTCTTTTGACCCCAACGATTACTCAGTGCCAATGAATAGATTTCTCCAATGGAGACAACGGAAATATAGACATCATTTAGATGGTTAAAAAAATCATATTTTTTATTCAAATTTTCTAAATAGTCATCATTTCGCACTACTTGCAAAAGGATATTGGTATCCCAAACGTAAATCATAGATGTTTGCCTTTTTAAGATATGAGTTAATCAAATTCAATCTAACATTTCAAACCATTCGTCAGTTATTTCATTACCGGGTTCTTGAAAAAATTTTTGAAGTTCTTTTAATGCTTCTTTTGAAACACTATAGCCTTCCCATTTAAGCGGCTTCAAATTTGGATTTGCTTTCCAAAAAGGCATTTCACTGTATGGAATACGTTCAGTTTGGACAGGTAAATGAGGAGAATTTTTAGAAATGTCTTTTTTCTTTTTGGTGTTAGCAACGGTCAGTTTAGGTAATATTTCACCTAACATCTGCTTAAATTCAGCATTGTTTTCTTTTATTAATGCAAGTATGGCTTGCTTAACATCTTCGGTTGATACTTTTTGAACACTTGTTGTAGGCATATTAGATTATTTTTTACAAAAATAAATAGATTTGACTTTATTTTTCAATATTTTTTAAATGAATAATGTTATTTGGGATATTGCCCACCTCGCACACGTTGAATTGCTCACACCTAAACTGGATGAAAGCACGCGCTTTTTCACTGAAATAATGGGCATGTCTATCAGCGATATTCAAGGCGATTCTGTTTATTTGAGGGCTTATGACGATTATGAACACCATACTTTGAAGTTGACTGCACATAAATACGCTGCAATGGGGCATTTTGCTTGGCGAGCGATGAGTCAAAATGCGCTTGATCGTAGGGTGGCGGCGATTGAAAAAACGGGGCAAGGCATCGGTTGGCATGAAGGCGATTTGGGGCATGGAAAGACCTATTTATTTCAAACGCCAGATGGACATCGAGCCGAAATTTATTTTGATTCGCATAAATATAAGGCGAATGAAAATACCCAGTCTGCCTTGAAAAATACCATCAGCAAATTTCCTGGACGGGGCATGAATGTCCGTCGAATTGACCACCTCAATCTTTTAGCCAAAGACGTTGCGGCTTTCAGAGATTTTCAGTTGAATACTGTGGGGGGACGATTGACCGAGACGATTATATTTGATGACCAACCCAAAGGCGTTTGGTTCTCAGTGAATTCAAAATCGTATGATTTGGCTGTTACGGAAGATCATACAGGTTTGCAAGGGCGCTTTCATCACCTCACTTATGCGGTGAATAGTAGGGAAGAAGTCTTGTTGGCAGCAGATATTGCCTTAGAAAATGGTATTTTCATTGAAACTGGACCCCATAAACACGCCATCCAACAGACGTTCTTTTTATACGTCTATGAGCCAGGCGGCAACCGCATCGAAATTGCCAATCCCACTGCTCGCTTGATTCTTGATCCTGATTATGAAACCATTGTTTGGTCGAAAGAAGAGCGGATGAAAGGGCAAGCTTGGGGTTTAAAAACAGTGGAAAGTTTTCATACAAGAGGAACCCCTTTGCCAGAAGACCTTTCGATTTCGGATTTGTGATTTTGGATTTCGGGCGAAACCGAAACCCGAAATCATAAATCCGAAATCGAAACACCCCCTCAGTATTTCAACGTTTTTCATCCAATTTTAAAGAAAAAAGTATTATAAATATGAAAAAAAGACTCTTAGTCATTGGCGCACATTCAGGCGATTTTGTTTGGCGAGCCGCAGGAACAATCGCTAAAGCCCTTGAAGAAGGAGCAGAAACTTTGGTTATCGCCATGTCTTATGGCGAACGGGGCGAATCGGGCGAATTATGGAAGGAAGACCCCAAACGGAGTGTCGAAAGCGTGAAAATCATCCGCCATGAACAAGCCCAAAAGGCAGCAGATATTATCGGAACGCCTATTCAGTTTTTAGATTGGGGCGATTATCCAATGCTTTTAACGGACGCTCGAATAGAGCAATTAACAGGCATTATCGGCGATTTTGAACCAACAGTTATCTTGACTCATTCTGAAAAAGACCCTTTCAATCCAGACCATCCCTTGGCTTTTCAAGCGGTGCAAAGGGCAAGATTGTTGTCATCGGGCGCAGGTGTGCCCAGTGCATTTAAGAATATTGACCCGCCTGTGTGGTACAGTTTTGAGCCACATCAACCTGAATTATGTGGGTTTTTACCCGATACCTTTATAGATATTAGCTCTGTTATGGATAAAAAATTGGCTGCCATGTCCTGTATGGGCGCACAGAATTATTTAAAAGATTATTATGCAGAATTGGCTTCACGTAGAGCGAATCATGCACGGCGTATCTCAGGTAAAAAGGAGATAAAATATGCAGAAGCGCACCAAAGTCAAGTGCCACGAGTAACGAATAGTATTTTTTAATAAGTGTATAGTTTTTGGTGTTTAGTGTTTAAAGGCTCTAAAAACGATATACTAAATATTAAACACTTTTAAATGAGTATTTCAAAAGAGTTAATAACAGAAATCAGTCAATTTTCAGCCGCTACTTTGCACGAAGCATTGGGCAAAA
>JAYUUR010000177.1:0-5164 GCA_043754475.1 Saprospiraceae bacterium
ACGCCATGTACAGCCTTCTTTGACAACATAGAATATGGCATTCACCACTTCTTTTAAATTAACAGGTATTCGACCGCCTGTTTCAGTATTTGATTTTGAGGGTGGTAATAACTTTTTTAGTTGCTTCCAGCCATTTTTACTAATATCACTTGGGTATTTCTTCCGATTTATATTATTTTGTACTGTACTCATTGTGATTGTTTTTAGAAATTAGGAACTTCTATTATAACCATTTTGAGTACATTTTGCTCATTTTAGGGTTTTAAAACAGTTTCTGAGAATATACGCCGCCACTACTGAGGGGGTCTCCACACAGGGAATATGCCCGATGCCTTCGATTTCAAGATATTGAGCGTTGGGTATTTTATCAGCCATTGCCTTTACCAGAGCTGGCGGCGTTGAGCCATCCATGCTGCCGGCTATGCACAGGGTAGATATATTAATATGTGCAATTTCAGAGGTTAAATCATTGATTTTCAAGGCTTTACAGGCTTGAAAATAGCCTTCGACGGGTGAATTGGCGAGCATATTCGCATAGCCCATTAATTCATTCGGGCGGGTTTGATGAAAATTTTCAGAAAACCAAATTTTCATGACCCCCTCAGTAATGGAGCTAATTCCATCGTTTTTGACCTTGTTTATTCTCAAATCCCATGTTTCTGCTGTGCCGATTTTAGGAGCGGTATTGCTCAGAACCAATTTTTCAATTCTATCCGCATGATGCACCGCTAAATATTGCCCGATGACACCGCCGATGGATAAACCAACCATCACCGCTTTTTCAATAGATAAAGCATCCATTAATCCTATAACATCGTGTGCATAATCGCTTATACTGATGGGGGTACTCGACCCTTCCGACAAGCCATGCCCTTGTTTATCAAAGCATAAAATAGAGCCGTGATTTTTTAAAACCTCGACGACATTATCCCAAATCCTAAAATCCGTTCCAAGCGAATTGATGAAAATAAATGTCCTTTCGCCGTTGGTTTTTAGGTATTTATAATGGATGGTATGCCCATTTATTTTTATAAAAGTCATTTTATTTTACACAAAGGTCTAAATTCCAATAAACTTTGGTTTTTACTGAGGGGGTGGCGGACCTTGCGGTCTTTTCAAAATCAAACTATCGGCTAGATATTGCGCTTTTATAGAATCCATATTTGTTCGCGCCCATTTGACAAGTGTTTCCCGTTGGGCATCTGAGAGATTTGCGCCTGAGTGCAAGCCCAAGTATGTATACTCATGCAAAGGCATTTCTTTTTTCTCAACTTGCTCTGCAATTTCATCAAACTTTTTGTTTTGAATAGCAATTTTACGCGTTATGAAATTTGAAAAATTGAGTTCCTTTTTCCCTTCATTCACATGGTCAGCGAGCCACCACGCCGTTGGTTGGACATTGGCATACCAAGGATATTCAGTTTTGTTACTATGGCAATCATAGCAAGCTACTTTCAAAATAGCTTCCACATCGGCAGGGACTGCATATTTTTTTGAAAGGTGATTCGTTTGGTCGTCTGAATCATTTTTTGCAGGATGAAAAAATTGAATAACAACAAATACAGCTAATAAGCCTAATAGGATTTTCTTGAACATTTTGTATAAAGTTTGATTTTTTTTTGATAAAATTTCGTTAATTACTCATTATTCTCTTTGAAATTCGCCCGTTGCCCGAATTTGAATTTCATCATTCACCATCACATTGGCTAATTTCCCACCGATACCAAAATCGCTTCTTTTAATGGTAGTCAATGTTTTTATACCCAATTGTAGCTTTTTATTATTCAGATTTGGATGAGCAGCAGGTCCATTCATAGTGACATCCAGCGTGGCGGATTTTGTAATTCCTTTAATGGTTAAGTCGCCAACCATTGTGTATTTATTGCCGGCAACTTTTTTGAAAGAAGTACTTTTGAAAGTAATTGTAGGGAATTGGGCCACATTGAACATGTCTTCGCTCTTCAAATGGTTATCCCGCATTTCGAGATCCGTGTTGATACTGGCTGACTCAATAGTCATTTCAAAAACGGCATCAGACAAATCGGCTTTTGTTGCAGTAATTTTACCATCAAATTTTTTGAAATAACCATCTACTTCCGAAATGCCATGATGTTCAGCAATAAAAGTGAATTTAGAATGCCCTTTGTCAATCGTCCATTGAGCGTGTGAGGCGATTGAAGCCAATAAAAATGTTAGAATAATGATTCCTTTTTTCATAATGATAATTTTTAATTTTTATTAAAAAATTTATGTGAAATGTTATTGCGAACGCTAACGTGGCAAATGAGTGCTTAATGCAAAACTAATCAAGTCATGTCAAATTAATGTTACGATTATACGATTAAGCGTATTTACCCGATAAGTTACGGCATATATTCGATGCTTACTTTTTCCATTTAATCCAAAATCGCCACAGCCCGTGTCCATCCTGCACTCGCACCCTTGATTTTTGCAGGAAAACAAGCGACTTTGAAGCCAAATGGCGGCAATTGTTCAAGGTTCGCTAATTTTTCAATTTGACAATATTCCTTTTCAATACCGACATAATGCGCTTGCCAAATTACGCTTGGACGTGGGTTTTGACAAAATCATCGTCATGAATCCGTTTATCTGCATCGCAGCGAATCAATACAATATCGAAGGGTTTGAGGGTGTAAATGCGAATGATGGGTTATCCAGAGGAATTGCTAAAGAGAAATAATCGCGGAGCGATTGAATGTGAATAACCTTCGATGTAATCGGAGGGTTAAAGTAAGTGAGTTGCCCTAACCGCGAAGCGGTTGAATGTGAAATATGCCCCTAACTGACTATTTTACATTCAACTGCTCCGCAGTTATAACTACACTATACAGCATTGTTCGGGGTTGTGTAATAAGTCAAAAATATAATAATTGAAATTTTGAAGCCAAATAAAATTTTGAATTTAGCTCAACTTGCAGCAAGTTATTTGACAAAAAAACAAATAAAATTTTGGACTAACTTAGTCAGAATACTTATTACACAACCCCTTATTCATATTCAATCACTCCGTGATTTGAGGCTTATTGGATAATTTTGTCAAGACATCAACCGCCTGTTGCCCTAATTCATGCTGAACAAATATATGGTCGTGATAAAAACCAGCCACCACATTGCAAGAGATTTGGTTGTCTGCCAAAGTCTTAGAAAATGCCGCTGTCAACCCAACCGCATCCAATGCCGAATGAACATGCAGCGTAATCCATGCAAAAACTGATGAGTAATCTACCCCCTCAGTATCTGCATAGTTTTTTTCAATAATTATGGTAAACCCTTCTTTTTCTTTAAAAAAAAGGATGATTTTATTGAAATCAAGGGTATTTATCTCAGAAACGCTTAAAAAAACATACTGCCCTTCATTCAAAACAGGCTGCATATTTTTTATTAAAACAGATAAATTGGTTTCGCCTGCCATGATTTTATGAATTGAATTTTGAAATCTAAATTGATTTTGATAAAACAATAAAATTCTTTATTTTTGTAAAAAAAAAGTACATAATAATGGTTAGTCCAGAAGCACATATTCCAATTTCTTTCCAATCCAAGCGTAAATTAAAAACTTACACTTTGGCAGAATACCTACGCAAAGAAGCTAAATCAGTTGACAAACATGAATTTATTAACGGTAACATCATCAAAATGCCCTACGCTAAAGGACCCCACAATATTATTGCGAGCAATATGACAGTTGCATTAGGTATTGCTTTTGAAAAAGAAAATAAGAACTATATCTTATTTAACTCAGACCAAAAAGTCTATTTCCCAAGCCTTAACGTAGGCGTTTATGCGGACACTTTAGCCGTTTGTGAAAAGCCTATTTATTGGGATGATGAAGAATTATTACTAATAAATCCAATACTTGTTGTTGAAGTCCTTTCCAAAAGCACTCAAAAATATGATCGCACAGGTAAATTCGATAAATACAAAACTCTTGAAAGTATTAGAGAATATGTTTTAATCCGCCAAGATCAATGCTATGCTGAAGTTTGGTATCGAGAAACACCGGGACTTTGGAAAGAAACCATTATAAACGATATTTCAAGTGTATTGCCTTTGCAATCTGTTGGTATCGAGCTTTCTATACAACGTATTTATAAAAATGTAAAACTTTAATTTGATTTCGAGTTTCGACTGCAAGCAAACCGAAATCCTTCCAATGGAATCCCTTTGGGAGAAATTCTACATCTGACATCAAATCGGTGCCGCCAATGCCGCCAAAGTTTTACCCATCAATGCGCCCATATTAGCGCCTTCTGGCAATGGAATGCCGTTCCACTCCATCCTTTCCCATTCAGCCAATTGGTTGGATACATCCACTATCATTTTGCAACGCTCGTAACGGCGTTTCATATAATTTTCTAAAATAATTTCTACACTGTCATCAGTTTGCAATAATTCGGCTAAAACAACGGCATCTTCAATGGCTAAAGCTGCGCCCGAACCCAATTGCGGAATGGTGGCATGGGCGGCATCGCCAATCATCACGACTCGGTTTTTATACCAAGGAGCAGGCATCATCAAGGTTTCTAAGGGGCGATAATTCACTTTATCAGCGTCCGTAATTTGCTCTAAAATGTCTTGAACCATCGGCGCGGGGAAATCACTGACGTAGGCTTTCAAGCGAGACACTAACTCATCTTGTGGAATAATCGGATTATCGTCAAGGGGTATAATCGCCAAAAACAAGGCTTCGGACTTTAGAATTGACACCGTCAGCACCCACCAGAAGTTGATATGACCCCTCAGTATTATCCGTGAATTTTATCTAAAATTGTTTTTCAAGAAGATTTTTATCGTTTTTATTTTGCAAAAATAAATTATTTGAATCTTTTATATCGCAAAGGTAAGCAATGACGCTTTTGTGTTTTTAGTCTGAAATATGCTATTTATATTCATTTTCAATCCATATTTCTATTCTTCTTTTCAATAAACCTAATTATCCGAACCCTTTTTGCATTTAGTTGAAATTTATTAGTTCCTAAATGCCCAAAGCCCGTCTCATAATCGATTTCAAAATTGCCTATTATCTCCAGCTCCACAGCATATTTATTATAATTATTGTATAATTTTCTAAGCCGTTTACTAACTTGACTTTGTTAAATTAGGATAAAATTGAATATTGCTAATTTATGATGAATTTATTTTA
>JAYUUR010000178.1:0-5163 GCA_043754475.1 Saprospiraceae bacterium
ATTATCAAGTGGTTGTGTCGGTGGGGTGATGCGATTGATAGTTATGGACATGGCTAAAGAACACAATATCCTCCTTGAAGAAACCAATATTAGTTTAGAAATGGTGCGCGATGCGGAAGAGGTTTTTTATACCAATGCTATACAAGGCATCCGTTGGGTAGATGCTTTTGAGGATAAAAATTACCCTTTCGATTTTTCAAACAAAATGTATGATAAATTGATTGCCAAAACCAGATAACATTTTATTACACATAGTTCATATAGGACACATAGTTTTTCTATGTGTCCTATATAAACTATGTGTAATAAAATAATTTGTGTAATGCATAGACTATGAGTTATTTGAGAAGGTTTTTAGTAGAAAATTGGGTACTCTGAAAGTTTAAAATTAATTTTATCCCCTGAAATGAAACGAATAATAATTGCCATTGATGGCTATTCATCCTGTGGGAAAAGTACGCTTGCTAAAGCACTCGCCAAATCACTTCATTACGCCTACGTGGACACGGGCGCAATGTATCGAGCCGTTACCCTTTACCTCCTCGACAATACTGTGGATATCAACGACCTTGCTGAGGTTCGTGAAGCACTGACCAAAATTGAGATACATTTTGAAAGAACTGCTAAGGGCAACCATGTTTTTTTGAATGGTGTGGATGTTGAAACTCAAATCAGAACGATGCGGGTATCAGAGATGGTAAGCCCTGTTTCTACTATTTCTGATGTTAGACGCGCCTTAGTGGCTCAACAAAAGCGGATGGGGAGGCGAAAAGGGATTGTTATGGATGGTAGAGACATCGGCACTGTTGTTTTTCCAGAAGCAGAATTGAAAATATTTTTAACAGCCGATACAGATATTCGGACGCAACGCCGCTTCGATGAAATGAAAGCTAAAGGCGAAGAAACGCCTTTTAATGTGGTAAAAAATAATCTGACTGAGCGCGATTTGATTGATTCGAACCGAGCAGACAGCCCCTTACGACAAGCAAATGATGCTATACTGATAGATAATTCGTATATGACACCCGATGAACAACTTAAAACAGTATTAGATTTGGTGAATGAAACTGAAACGGTTTGAGGGAGTTTTAAACGTCTTGTAAATTCATCATTTATCATTTATAATTCATCATTCACTAAAGAAATCATTGGAAAATAAAATTTGGGATAATATATCAAGTCTTTTTGAGCTGGATTTGCCTGAAGACCTTGAAAACATTGAACAATACATTGAGTATATTGTGCCGCGCATTCAATCTTGGAGCGAAGACTTGTGGGAAGAGAAGTTTTATGTCGGCAAGCGATGGAAAGAAATTAGAGATACGGACACTTACCATGAAGTCGTTTTGCATATTTTTATGCCCGAAGGAGAATATTTAATTTCAATTGATGGCGATATTACGAAAGGCACTTGGCGTTATTTGAAGGATTCTAATACGCTGATTGTAGAATATGGAGGAAAAAGCAATCTTTTTGATTTGACTTTTTTAAATGACGATTTCTTTATTTTAAAAAAACATGGCGATCAAGCACGTAAAGGCAAACAGAAATACTATGTTTATGGCAATGAAAGAACCACCGATAAATTGACTTGGCAAAACGCTATGGAAAAGCTTTACAATATCTATCGCACCAACTCTCGTTTTTCTTTTCTACTTTTAATAATTGCAATTCTCATCGTCATTATTATCTACATTTCATTGAAATAATCAGTCAATTAGTGAATAAAAGATGGCTGTTACTGATGTCCGTTTTCAAATTTATACCTGTAGAATGAGTCGATTTAAAGTCATTGTCTAAACTATCTATTTCTCTTAAGGGCAAAGTGAAAAAGAAAGTTGAACCTTCTCCAAGCGTTGATTCTGCCCATATTGTCCCGCCTTGTTTTTCAATAATGCGCTTACAGATAGCCAAACCCATGCCTGTACCGCTGCCTTTATCAGGATATAAGCGTTGGAAAATACCGAATATACGGTCTTTATATTTTTCTTCAAACCCTAAACCGTTATCTTTTATAGCAAATTGAATATCAAATAATCGTTTTTCTACTTTAATTGAGATCAAGGGTAGCCTATCGGGATGTTTATATCTAACAGCATTCCCAATTAAATTCTGAAAAACTTGACCCAACATAAGTTTATTGGTAAATATAATTGGTAAATCATCAGTCAAAATCTCAGCTTGGCTACTTGAAAGGCGATAAGTTAGGTTTTGAAGCGTTTCAGCCAAAACTTCTCTTGTATTCACTCTTTCCACTGGCAGCGATTTTGACGTCCACCGTGAATATTCGAGCATATCTTTAATCAAATTACTCATTCTTTTAGCACCATCAATGACGAAAGCGAAATCCGTATTGGCTTGTTCATTGTTGAGTTTTAAAATATATCTGTTTTGTATGATTTGACTAAAACTTGTAATCATTCTCAAAGGCTCTTGCAAGTCGTGAGAAATAACATAACTGAATTCCTCCAAAGCTTCATTTTGAGATTTGAGCAGTTGCGCCGATTCTCTTAATTGAATATCAATATTTTTTTCTACTGTAATATCATTAAACATTGAGATAGTAAAATCTCGATTGTCAATCATCATTTTAGCTATTTTAATACGCACCCAGAGCTGTTTTCCATCTTTAGTATGCAGTCTTTGCTCGAAAAAATGAGGTTTATCACCATTTTTAAAATCAAAAAACTCATTTTCAAGAATCATATCGTCGGGCTGAACAAGGTTTTGAATACCGATTTGAGATAATTCCATTTCACTATAGCCCAGCAATTCCAGAATAAATTTGTTGTATTTAAAAGGATGATGATATTCATCGTATAAAACGATACCGACTGGCGCATTATCAAATATATTTCTAAACCATGCTTCACGTTGCTTCAATTCGCCTTCATTTTTTTTCAAGTCTTCTACAGCATCTAATTTGAGACTAAACATATATATGCCCATACTAAAAAGAGGGACTAAAGTCACGATTAGAAAGTATTTGTGAGAGGCTTCCATATCGCTCATTAAAATAAGAATAATCAAATATGAACTCACAATGAATGTATAATACAACATCAATTTTTTCACCTTAAACATACCCATCATAGCAAAGGTAGCGATTAAAGCAAAAGCAGAATCCCTGACTGGAAAACCATGAACGAAAACAATGGTGTTGATTAAAAAAGCGAATAGGAGAGAAAATAAATTGCCAATTTCATTACCCCATCTTTTAAAAAAGGTGAAGCGATAAGAAGCCAGAATACTGAATATTTGAATAAAAATTAAAATATTCCTGCCTAAAGGATAATCTGGAACAGTATTTCTAAAAAAATGATTGATAATCGGAAAACAAAAGAGTACAGATGTGCCGATTATCGTCCCAACACGAAAATCTATTACATCGTAACCATCAGTATCTTTTGTAACGAGATGGATAATTTTAGCGACAGTTTTCTTGAAGTATGTCAATTTCAGAGTTTTTAATACAAGTAAAAAGTTATCAATTTGATTCCTGCCACAAATTAACAAAGCCCTCACAATAAGTGAAGGCTTTATTAAAGTTTTTTATCATCAATTGACAAAATACCCTATTCATTGTACACAATATAATGAAAAATTACTTGCCTAATACTTTTTTCATAGTCGCCCCAATATCAGCAGGAGAACTCACTACATGGACGCCACACTCAGCTAAGATACGCATTTTAGCTTCCGCCGTATCATCGTCGCCGCCTACAATAGCGCCTGCATGACCCATTTTACGACCTTTCGGTGCTGTTTGACCGGCTATGAAACCGACCACAGGTTTTTTATTACCTGTTTCTTTTATCCAATAAGCTGCTTCTGCTTCCATGCCACCACCGATTTCGCCAATGATGACGATGGCTTCGGTTTCAGGGTCATTCATGAGCAATTCGACTGCTTCTTTAGTCGTAGTGCCGATGACAGGGTCGCCGCCGATTCCGATTGCCGTTGTGATGCCCATACCTGCTTTTACTACTTGATCTGCCGCTTCATAAGTCAACGTACCTGATTTAGAAACGATGCCGATTGAGCCTTTTTTGAAGACAAAACCGGGCATAATGCCTACTTTTGCTTCATCAGGCGTGATAACACCTGGGCAATTAGGTCCAATTAATCGACAATCTTTATTTTCAATATAAGCCTTTACTTTCAACATATCTTGAACAGGTATCCCCTCAGTAATACAGATAATTACTTTAATTCCTGCCTCAGCCGCTTCCATAATAGCATCTGCGGCAAACTTTGGAGGGACGAAAATGATACTCGTATTTGCCTTGGCTTTTTCAACAGCATCGATGACGGTATTGAAAACAGGACGACCCAAATGTTCTGAACCACCTTTGCCTGGTGTCACACCACCAACTACATTGGTTCCGTATTCAATCATTTGTTCTGCATGAAAAGTACCTTCTTTACCTGTGAAGCCTTGCACAATGACGCGCGAATCTTTGTTAACTAAAACTGACATATTTTATCTGATTAAATAAATGTTCTATATAATAATGATTTTCAATTGGCGGCAAAAGTATATAGGATTCTATATATTTTTATCAAAAGTTCTATTTTTTATTTTCTTTTTCAATCACAAACACATCTTCATCCGCCGCTTTCATATAATAATGCTCGCGGGCGAATTTCTCTTGATTACTTTGCATATCTATTCGTTCTTGATGTGCTTCGTTGAGTTTTTTCAAATAAAACACCTTGTCATTTTCAAGGCGTTTGATGGAGCGTTGTAGTTTGTACTGTGTCCAAAAGTCTGCTTTGTCAAATAGGAGCATAAAAAGAACAAAGACTATCAAAATCAAATAATAGCGATTCCTTATCCCTTTTGGTAGGCGATTGATAAGTGGCTTAAATGGATTGACGACCGTGCGAGAATTACTTTTTGACATCGGAAAACTATGGAAATGATGAGTTATGAATGATGAATTATAAATGATGAACAGCTTGCCCCGACAAATCGGGGATGAATTGACTGACAAAATTAAGAAAAATTGGTTTCATGACTTTATTTATTTTACTTCTTTCCTAAAGTTTATAAATAATGCGAATAATGGGTTTGCCGAGGGCATTCCTTCGGAAGAAAATGCCGTTAGGCATATAATATCGGTAGAAAGTAGCGAAAATCTGTTGTAAGTCCCAAAGGGA
>JAYUUR010000179.1:0-5155 GCA_043754475.1 Saprospiraceae bacterium
AATACTGAGGGGGTGCTTTTTTGTTTTAGATGAGAAAATATGGTTGTCAAAAGTAACACTTTCTCTTTATTTTTTTTATAAAAAGCATGAAAGTACTGAGGAATATGTACGTTCCGCCGCAGGATATGTGGCGTCCAACGTGGGGGTATGTACGTTCCGCCGCAGGATATGTACGTTCAGACGTAGGAGTACCTACGTTCCACCGCAGGATATGTGGCGTCCGACGTGGGGGTACCTACGTTCCGCTGCAGAATATGTGGCGTCCGACGTAGGGGTATGTACGACCAAACGTTGTTTTAATAGAGAAGGAGATGATTTCTATTGAAACTTAATATAGGGGTGAAAATATTGAAAGAGGACTTCTCCTTTTGCAAATGATGGTTTTCATTTTCTAAGAAATACCTTTTGCCAAGGGTATTCCTTAGGAAAGGAAAACCATCATTTGCATAGTTTATTAATACCTACATCTTACTCACCCTCACCACCGCTTCATGTTTGTCGCTGTCTTTAATTCGCACAAGATATAATCCACTTGATAAATTGGAAATATCGAGTGAGAGAATGTTGTAACCTTCATCAAGATTCTGTTTGCTCAGTTGTATGACACGACCTATCAAATCCAGAATTTCAATTTGTGCCACCCCCTCAGTATAGTTTTCAATGCTGCACTCCAAGCAATTGTTACAGTTGAACTGGTTGTTCCTAAGATTGTACCCGATGCCGGATTAACTAATGCAAAGGTAAAAGGATCGGTGCCTGACAATGGGTTAGTAGCCGTATAGGTAGCCACTTCCCCTTCACAGACATTTGTGAGTCCCGTTAAGAGCGTTCCTACAACAGGCATATTATTATCAGGCGGTTCAGTAAGTGTATTGGCGGCTGCATTTATAGCCATTAGCTGGATAAGCATAAAATAAAGGATGGTTAAAGGCACTCTCGATGTAGTTATAATCTTTTTCATAGTTTTTTATTTTAATTTGGTTAAAAGATACTGAGGGAGTCCTTCACGCTCGATATGAGCGCGAAGGACTGTTAGCCGTCCTCATTGTTTTACAAACTTCTTTTCGGCTACTTTTTTTCCCTCATTCAATACCTGTAAAAAGTACAAACCATTGGGCAAATCCCTCATTTCTACAGATTGTTGGGTAATGCCTATATCTATAGGGCTTTCTGAAACAATCCTCCCTACGAGGTCGGTGACACGATAGGTCATATTTGAGGGGGTTGCTTCGGAGAACTCAAGAGTGAACAAGCCTAAGTTGGGGTTGGGCGAAAGCCACAAGTCCATTTTTAGTCCCGTCTCTGCTGTTTTTGTAAGCCCGTTGCTAATATTTCTGCCATTGACCGAAGCCGAACCACCGCCGCCACTGAACCCACGCACCACCATTTCGGCAAAATGTTCTCCTGCAAACTGACCGTGCCGCCAAGTGGAAGTCGTTGCTTCGAGACCATTCGCATACACCCAATACCCTGCACTGTTGTAAACCGTTGCACCTGGTACGTTCGCATGTTGCGCCCAAGGCGCCACGTCTTGGTAGCCGTGAAAACCATTGATTTTGTGAAAATACATCGCCTCATGGCTATCGAGTCTCCCGCCTGCTGATATTATAGCCGCTCTCATCAGTTCAAAATCTCTGTGGGTGTAGTAAAACCTAATTTTAAAATCCTTGTCAATTTGTTGTGCAGGTAGCAAATTCTCCATCAACCATAAGCGGTTCATTTCGTACCAGCCACTGGGGTTTTGTATGAACCTTGCTGGCGGGTTTTTGACGAGTGTAGCCCCAGGCGGGTTGTTGTTAAATACGAAGGGCAGCGCATTGAGTGTGTTAATTTCATTGTTTAATTGAACAGAAAATACCAATTCATCGTCATCAAGATTGCTTACATTGGAAGCGATTTTGTAGTAATGTACCCAACCTGAAGTATCCCTGCAAGTCCCAGAGTGTTTAAAAGCACCTGCGAAAGGTACTTTACCGTGTGCGCTAAACTCAATACCTTTTACCTGTGGAGGACCAATTTGTGCTTCGGCGGGACCATCTACCCAAAGTTTTAGATTTATATTGCTACCAACGTTGAATTGTTGGCTAATAGAGCCGAGTACGCAGAAATACCGCTTACCCGATTGAAGGGCAAGCGTAGTGTCTTTGCGTCCATCCGAACCCGCATTTGACACGTAAGCTATCAGATTCAACGACGGATTAGCGGGGTCGAAGGCATTGTCATACAGATAAATATCGTAGTAAGAAGCATTGAAAAAATAGTCGCCATTTTGCGGAACAGTTAGTTCAATCACCTCATAATTCGCCCGATTAGTGCCATTAGGAGGCAAAAACTGAGGATTACAGCGGCTAAACGTGGCTTCATTCACACTCAAATGGTTCTTCAATTGAAACTTCGCATAGTAAGCGTTGCTCACATCGGTCGGCGAGCAAAAGGTGCGAATTTTGAATTGGTATTCCCCCGAAGGCAGTAACCCCGTCAGTTTAATTGTGGTATCGGTCGTTGTAACGGTGCGGGCAAATTGTGGTAAACTGCTCCAAGCGGGTTCGTAATCAATTTGATAGGTGGCACCCTGCTTTACATTTTTCCACCGCAAGGTGGCAGTTGTCATCGTTGAGGCATCAAGAAAAAGCGTATCCAACTTTGGGCAAGTTGCACGGCAGCCCCCAACATAAATTGGAAACCCTGCAGCATAAGAGCCAAAGGCATCGCACAAAACATAGTAAACGGAATCTTTTTTTACGGGAATACGGATGTCGGGCCAATTAGCTGGGTCCCATATATTGGGTAAACTTCTCATTTTCCAGCAGCCTCGGTACGTCCAATTCTCTGGGTCAAGCGGTAATGAAGCCGATTTTACATAATATGTCACGCCATTGTTCAATCCTAAAGTAGAAAAGCCGCTATTCCAGCGCAGCAAAAGCGTGTCGTCTGCATTGGCGCGGTAGCGGAAAATGCGTTCCCCAAAACTACCGTAAGAATTATCGTAACAAGGTGGTCGGGGAAACTCCATATAGTTCGGGTGGTCGTATGGGCTATAGGTGTAAACGGCATCGCCGCAAAAAAGGTCGGTCACTGGAACGGGCGGCGTGTGTCCTATGGGAAGGTCGAACGGACCTTGCCACGATTGCGCGCCAAGCGGCGTTGTGCAACCTAATTTTACATATACTTTTAGGGGTTGCGTCATGGGCAAGGAATTAAGGAGCAAGGGAAATGAATCTCTTGTTGTGCTGACGCCCAAAGTAGCACTACTTACCCAATTGTAGGTCGGATTTTGACCATCGCGGCAAACGACAACGGTCATATTACTGACAAAGTTTGGTCCAACATTGGTAAATTTAATCATCGTTTTAGCCCACGCTTGTGTCACTGTGTCCACGCGAAAAAGGGTGACTTTACTGCACGATTTGCTTGTTTTCCCTTCAAACGGCCCTTGCCAACAAGAAGTTTTCCCGTTGGAACAACGGGAGCGGACGTAAAATTGATAGTCGGTGTCGAGTTGCAAATTGGGGAAATTAACCCGACCCGTACTGGGTGAAAGGATTTTCGCCGCGATTGTGGGCGGCGTGTTTTCATTGGGGGCAAGCAAGGGTTTTTGCCCGATATAGTATTCTAATGGCTCGGTAATGCGGGGCGAATTTTGCCAAACCACGCTGAGCGAATCCGTTGCTGGAATGACCGCTTCCAACACCATACGCCGCAACGGGCATTTCTGGATTTTGAAGATTTGGTGCGCTCTCTGAACACTGTGGTGAATAATCCAACAGGTTTGCCCCGCCGCCAAAAGTGGTAAACGAAAGGTCAAGGTGCGGTCGGGCAGTTTTCCCATTTCTATCCAGATGCTGTCATCGCAATTATTGGCATTGTTAAGCCGATAAAACGGCGTATAGCCGCTGTTTCCTTCAAATTCCATGTAATAGTCACCTGCTTCTGGTGCCGTAAAAGCGAATACCCAAGTGGGGCCATAGTTGAAATAGTAATCCAGATAGGACGGCAAAGTTGGGTAATCTACCTCTTGGCAAAGGCTTACGGGTGTGGCCAAATCGCAGGGGTGAATGGTGGTTTTGACAATTATGGGACCTACCCACGGGCTGACCCTTCCTGCGCCACAATCTGCCCTCACGAAAACTGCGTAAATCGTGTTGGGTGTCAAACCCGTTAGAGATACGTTTTGGTTTTGAGTAACATTATCATGTGTCGGGGCAGTCGTTGCGACAGGCTTTAGGTTCAAATCTTTGCTAAAAAGCACGTCCCAATTCGAGTTACCAGTCCCAGCAGTCCAGTTAAGCGTTGCGCCGAAATCGCTTGACGACACCAACTGCGGCAAGCTCGGACGTTTGCAAGCCGTGAAACTGGCGGCAGTGATTTCAATGCGCCAACCGTTTTGTAGGCGCAAGTCATCGAAGTTGTTTGCATCATCCTCAATATACAGTTTCCACACCCCATTTGGGTTGATGTCCTGAAAAACCAGTGCATTGGGGTACAAAGGTTGTAACACCACACCTGGACCAGGCGCGGGAAAAGTATCCGCCCCAGTGCCGTAGTTGGCAGGGCGAAAATCCGTATTATCACGAATATTGTTTGGGTTAATCGTATCCTTGCCGCTTGTTCCGATACCCACGTTATCGAACGCATCAATCCCTCCGTATGGCAAATCAGACAACAAAATCATGCGCTGCCCGTCGGGTGCTTCCAATAAAATATCGGCATCGGGCAAACCACTGACGGTGAGGATGTCGAAGCGCACAACGAATTCGTGAAGGCGCGTCGGCATCCCAGATACTGTGATACTCGAAGGGTATTGCGTAGGGCTGTGACCCACTCGATTGATGATAATCGGTGCCGAGTTGGTAAACGTTTGGGTTGTTTGTGCAGACAGTCCCTGAGCGAAACTCAACAGGATGGCAACAACCCCTATTCGATTAAATCGAATGTTTGAAAAATGGGAAAAGTGGATGCAGATGACAAATAAGCGCAAGTTCACTGCCAAAGTTAAATCAATATGTTTTTTTATTATTTTCATAATAATAGGCTTTAAATCGTTGTAAAATGAGTAAAATACTGAGGGGGTGCTTTTTTGTTTTAGATGAGAAAATATGGTTGTCAAAAGTAACACTTTCTCTTTATTTTTTTTATAAAAAGCATGAAAGTACTG
>JAYUUR010000180.1:0-5140 GCA_043754475.1 Saprospiraceae bacterium
TTTGCTTCTTCCTATTTGATCACTAAAATGCTGGATATTTTCAGAATTACAATTACTACAAACGTAAACTTGATATTTAAAAGGCTTTTTGAATTGGTATTTTGTTTTCAAGTTGGTATTTACAATTTCGCCGCAACTGTTGCAAATGGCTTTATTTATGAGAGAGTCTTTCAGATTGAGTTTTTGAAATTCATAGTAGAGTTCAAATTCCTTTTTTATAAACTCCACTTTGTTGTCTTTAGTTATCCCTGAATTGAAAATAGGATAACTACCATATTCTAAACAATCAAAATCTTCATCAATTAGATAAAATTGAATAAATTTTGAAAAATAGTCTGTCGCTCTGAGTACATCTTGCATAATTTTGAATCCATCGACTGGTTTTATATGACCGTTGCAAACATCTTCAACAACTTGACTTGCATAAATTTCAATCAGTTCAAAATCACTTTTATTAACCTCTATTTTTAACTCCTCAATTGACTTCCAAAAATATTTTTCTCTATCTTCTGTTGAATCGTAATCCATACCTGCCAGAATTACAATATTGTCTGTTTCATAACCATTTGATAAAAGATTAACTGCCCAAACAACAAATTGTTTGCTGTTAAAACGTGGGAGAAGTCTTTGTCCAAGTATTTTATCAGTTTCTTTTTGAATGTTCATTTTTACTTTTTCCATGCTCTTTGGCGTATATTATTAGCGTCTAATTTTTTTCTATTCTTCCAAATACCTCCAAAATCCGATGGTTTTTCTGAAAGTCTATATTCTCCTTTTGTAATTGTTGGTATATCTTCTATGATACTTTCATTGACAGTTTCTACGTAATCAATGGTTTGTAAAAAATCTTTTAAGAATTGTGCGGCTTTTATTGTTTTCACTGTTACTTCTAATACTTTCATTTTTTTATGTTTTAATACAAAATTAAAAATCTTCATTTACAAAAAGACATTTATTCTAAACAATTATAAAAGTCTATTGCATACCCCTCAGTATTAGAACGAATTTATAATAAAAAAGCCGCTAACAGCATGTACGTTAGCGGCTTTTTCATTATTCGGATTTATCCACAATAGCCCTTAAAATATTCCATTTATCCTATCAGAAAATGGATTTCTCTATTGCCTTTTTTACCTTCATTTTTTTCATATTGAACCACTGCCTTAAAATCCTTATAAAATTTCAAAAAAAAATTTACTTTTGCTTCAAATTATATAAATTATGTACACAAAAGATTTTTATGATATTATTGATGCTGAATTAGAAAAAGTGGTAGTTTCTAATTCAGAATTTGAATTAATTAAGAGACATAAAAAAATAGATGATAAAAAAGCTAATGCATTTTTAATTTGGTTTTTAAATTTTTACGCACCTGCAAAGGGTTTTATTTATCAACGCTATATTACTGATGGCAATGGTGATAGTTCTTGTGATATTATTTTTGACCTTCTGGATGGACAGGGAATAAAAACATTTTATGTTGTACAATCGAAATGGAAGAGTAAAAATAATTGTGAAACAGAACTCAGTTCAAATGATATAAAGTCGTCATTAAATGATTTTGAAACATTGTTGCGATATGGCAAAAAAGATATTAAAAATGAAAATTTTAAGAAGAAATACTCAGAACTTATTGAACACTATGAGAAAAATGGTAAAATAAAATTCATTTTTCTGACACTTTCAAGTTTTAATAGTGAAGCAGAACCGAATATTAAAAGTTTTGAACAACAATATGATGGGCAAGTAAAAGTTGAAATATTGGACATTGTTAGGTTAAAACGGGATTATATAGAAAAAACGTATAAACAAATATTAACTAATAACCCGCTTGAAACACTTTACAACCTTGAAGAAGAAAAAATAAAATTGGCAATTGAGCGATACGAGGGCGTTAGTGGAGATTACATGAAAATTAATAACCTTAGAAGGGCTTATATTTTTTTCTTGAAACCTAAAACGATATTTGATTTATTTGAAAGTTATCGACATTCTTTATTTTTTAAAAATATTAGAAATCCATTACCTAACTCAGAAATTAATGAGAAAATTGTTAATACGCTGAATAATGAACCTGCCTCATTTTGGTTTTATAACAACGGGATAACATCTATTTCTTCTATCATGCCTGATCATATTGGCAAAGGGGCAAAAGAAATTGAATTGACTGGTCTTCAAATTATAAATGGAGCGCAAACTGTTCATTCTATTTGGACAGCCTATAAAGAGGCATCTTCTGTAAAAAGAGAAGTCATGAATAGAGAATCACTTATTTCTATGCGTATTTTTGAAAGCAATGATAAAGATTTTAATTTGAAAGTCACGAGATTTACCAATTCTCAAAACGAAATATTAGCAAGTGATTTTTATGCGAATGATGATATTCAAATAAGGCTACAAAATGCTTTTTTTAATACCCGTTATTGGTATCAAAAAAAGCGAGGAGAATTTAAAGAAGTGCCATTAAATGTAAAAACTATATCCAATGAATTTTGCGCTGCGGCTTATTTGTCTTATCATTTTCAAAATCCTATAGATGCCATTTCTAAGAGAGAATGGTTATTTATTTCTCATAAAGAAGATATAGAAGGCATTTATGAAGTGGTTTTTAATGACAGAACAAGATTTGATGATATGTATATTGCTTGTACTCTCTTTTATAAGTTTATGGTTAGTTTTGAAAAAGATAAGAATTGGAAAGGTGTAGATGTATTTGCAACACCTTTATTTTTTTATTTAGCGCTTATCAAAACAGTTTTACCCAAATATATTGAACTCAAATATACCTCGAAAGTTGACACTAATAAGTTTATTATAAGAGCCTTTGAAGATGTGGATAAAAAGAAAATGGCAGAATTTGAAGCCGTTTTCAATTTTATTAAATATGAAGTCAGTATTAACTTCATATTAGACAATGATATATTCATATTTGGCTATGATGTAAAAAAAGTAAATATCTTGGAAGTTTTTGAATCCACTATTCAATTTGAAAACGTAAAAGAATATTTTGAGGCAATCAATTTTTTAGTAGATGATGTAGATAAATATCTAAAGAAATGATTAAAAAGTATGAAAATAATTATTACTCTATTTTGAAACCCCTTCATGTAGCAATTCCAAACCCACAGACGAACGCGGCTTAAATCCAGTCCAGAGTTGCAGATTAGAATTTTCTTTGAGGTCTAAATATTTGGCGTATTCTTTATCTTTTTTCTTCAAATGAATGCCTAAAAATGCTGTGACGAAATGCTGATTGATGTTATTGATGCGGCGTTCATTCCAAGCTGGTTCGGCATAGCGATAATATTCGTCGAAATGTAAACCCGGTTTCAATGATTCTGGAGGCGGTGGATTAGGTGCTATGTTGTGGCGGGCATTGAGGTAAGTCAACAAATAGCGATCAGAATTGACTACACCTTTATATATAGCTTTGATACCATCTTCATAACCTGAAATATCGTCTTGGCTACCGGCCACGAAAAAAGTGGGTATTTTCAATCCTTGTAACCCCTCAGTATCCCAAACACCTCGCTGCATTCCCCACGGTGCGAAAGCAACAACGGCTTTGATGCGCGAATCAATCGAGGCTTTATATTCAGCATTATTAGTCGTACGGACTTGGAGTGCTTTGCTACCACCCGTAATTGAACTAAAAAAAGTATCCATTTTAGCACTATATCCTGCTCCGGCAGCATTGAGCGAACCATATCCGCCCATCGAATAGCCAATCAACGCCGTATTATTGGCATCTACTAAGCCCGATAGGAAATTTTTAGGTGCGGCTTTGCTCAACTCAGCCATTTGGTTGAGGGTAAATAATATATCTTTTGACCGATTGAGTAGGGTACTTGAAAATGCGTTGGCATCTCGAAAAGTGGATTCAGTATGGTCAATGGCAACCACAACATACCCTTTTGATGCTAAATTCTCTGTCAAATAAGTCAAAAGGAACCTTGAACCGACATAGCCATGCGAAACAATGACCAACGGAAATGCACCTTCCGAATACTGAGGGAGTGCGTTACGCGACGCTCTGCCCGTAAAAGTGAACGGTTTCAAGGGTCTTTTGGGGTCATTGAAAGTGCCTAAAACTTCATCGTAGCTAATTAATTCCTTAGCACCATCGGGCAAAATGGCAGGATACCAAACCTCTACTTTCAAAGGTCTATCATAAAGGGTATCAATTCCTTTTTTAGATTTTAAAATATTGATTTGACCTTTATTGACCCATTCGAGTGTTTGAACGCCTACTTTATAAGTGCCTCTTACAGACAATTCAGGTGCATCGGGTAGGGCATCACCGATGATAAATGGCGGCTCATTATTGACTTGAGCATTTGAATTTGAAAGAATACACACTTGGAAAAACACTAAAGAGAATATAAAAATTAAGCGTTTGATTAAAGAGCTTTTCATAGATAATTGATTTATTTAGTTAAACATTCTTAGTTATTTAGTTAAACGTTTTTAGTTATTGTTAATATTTAATCATCATTATTTGAACGTTTTTAGTTATTGAACAAACGTTTACAGTTATTATTTACATGTTTTTAGTTAATGTTAATTTTCAAAATAATAACCAATAACCAAACTCACCATTCCATAACCACTTTCCCAATAGATTGCCGACTTTCTAAATAATCATGCGCTTCGGCTATTTGATTCACTTTATAGACTTTATCGATGGTAGGCACGATGATGTCGTATTGCGCCATTTTGACGACTTCTGTGATGCAATGTTTGAAAACAGCTTGGCGGTGGTCAGCAATTTTAAGCATATTGACGCCGATGATGGCTCTTGATGTCATCAGCAATTGGATAGGTGAAAAAATGCCAAAATTGAATGCCATTTTTATAGTGCCTAATTTATTAGTTTTGTTGCCATTGATTTGTTCAGCAGCACCAAATGTGACAATTCGACCGGCGGGACCCAGCAGTTTAAAACTGTTTTTAAAAGTCCGACCGCCCAAGCTATCAAAGACAATATCCACGTTTTGAGTAGGGGAGTGGTCGCGAATAACAGTGCTAAAATCGTCTTGCGTATAATCAATCGGCATATCAACACCTATTTTTTTTAAAAAATCTAACTTAGTCGTAGAGGCAGTGCCATAAACGAAGCATTTTTTATGCTTTGCCATTT
>JAYUUR010000181.1:0-15607 GCA_043754475.1 Saprospiraceae bacterium
ATCGGAAAAAAGGCGAAATACTGAGGGGGTATCTCAATTCATTTTGAGATACCCCCTCAGTTATAATATGCCACATGATGAAACATATTTTAGCCATTAAGGCTATATTTCCTTTTTATGCTACCCAAAACGTCAAGCGACCTTGACATCAGATTTTTTAGAAAACAATTGCAATAAGACATTATTGAGTTGAGTTACTTGCTCCTCAGTCGGTTCTTCAACATAAAAGCGCAATAATGTTTTTTGAAGAGCGGCTAAATGCTGCTGCTTCAGTTCCGACAAGTCCGTTTCTACGGATTGAGGTAAACCCAATTTTTCTATAAATTGGTTGGCACGAGCCACCTTTTCAGGAAAAAGGACTTTATCTGTATAGTCATTCAAACGCTTGTCTATTTGAACATTTATGACGATTGTATTATTGGGTGTTTTCTCCATCATTCATTATTTTCTTTTAATTAAAAAAGCCGTGTAATCGTAGCCCTTTTTAAAAGTTATCCATTTGTTTTCAGCAAATCCAAAAATATTAAAATGGTTATTGAGTTCATCGAAATAGATAGATATTGCCATTCGATATAAACGTGTCCGACTTTGAGTACTACCTTCTAAAAATATCCAAGTATGAGGATAATAGGTTGTGAAAATATAAACACTCGCAACGACAGTCGCCAATACTTTTTCACGGTCTTTATTATCTGTTACAACGATGTCATTAATACCACCTGTTATTTCATCTTTATCTCCGAATCCAAGGTTATAAATATCACCTCTATCTAATTCGGTATATTGAATGAGTTTTACGATTTTGCCTTTTGGTCCTTTACTGATAAATTCAAAGGACATAAAGGCTTCATCTGCTTTTAAACTGTACTGGTCGAGACTCATAGTTGTTAACGATTGTTGGTTGTTTCATTGACAAATATACTACAAATTCTTTTAAACCCATAACAGTTTTTTGCTACATTCCTTCTGCTGGCAAGAGGTGTAGCAAAAAATAATCTATAAAACGCACCATAAAAAAGAGGTGGCTCGCATGAGATGCCTGCTCCATCGAAAAAAGGCGAAATACTGAGGGGGGTATCTCAAAATGAATCGAGATACCCCCTTTAGTTATAATATGCCACATGATGAAACATATTTTATCCATCAAAGGCTATATTTTTTACATCATCTAATGGTATGGATTTTTATCAGGGTCTTGTCTTGTATCAAAAAACCAGACAATGTAAAGTGTTGAACCGTGTTTGCGATAATACATTCTTCGTTTTTTGTCAATATTAATAAAGCGAATGGTCTTAGTTTTAGGAGCACGCCTTCCCATTTCGGGATATTTCATTAACTTATCAATTTTACTATACACCAAATTAACAAAACGGATGGCAAAATCATAAGACGCTTCAAATTCTAAATATTCAGCTAATTTACTCAAACTCAAAGTAGCTGAGTTGTTCCACCTTACTGTTTTAACCATCTTGCGTGCATTTTTTTAGCATCTTCGTGGTCAATAAGGTTAGCATCATCCAAACTTTCTTGTATAGCCGCTTCTAATGCTGCCTGTTGAGTAGGCGATAATTCAGAGTCTTGACTATTGAATTTCACAACATCTTCCAAAGCATCGTATATTCTGAGTAGAAGGTTTTTATCTTCTACTTTAGAAATGATTTCATAAAGGCTTCCTTTTATTTCTAAAACATTCATCTTTATTATTTTTGATTTGAAATTCAAAGATAAATAAGTTATCCTTAAAAAACAAACACACTTTATCTATAAAAAAGGCGAAATACTGAGGGGGTATCTCAAAATGAATCGAGATACCCCCTTTAGTATTTCAGTGTTTTAGTTGTATGATTGATTTCAAAACCTTATTTTTGTAAAAAAATGATAAAAATGAGCAAAAAGAAAAGAATACCCACCATTCATCTGCAATCAGGTTCGCCATTAGGTGAAGCTTTGAAAAAAATGGTTGAACACAAAAGGCTTCGGGAACGCTATTGGCTTGGTGAAATATCTTTAGTTGAACTCAACCAATTACTCAAAGAAAAAGGCATCAACAAGCAATATGAACCCATATTTGCCCTATAACTTCAGACAACAGGTTAATAATTATCGTTTTCAAACCGATAAAGGCATCTATTATAATGTTGAATTTTCGGAAGGCTCTTTCTATTTCACATCCTTTCCCGAATACCTTTCCGTATTTGAATTTAGTATTTCTGTCATTACTTTAGGTGACAATATAACACCACCACTTGACCACCGAGTGGAAGCAACCGTTGTAAGCATCCTTGAATACTTTTTATCCAACCACGAAAATAGTATTATTTATACTTGTGAAACCCTCGATAATCGCCAAAAAGCACGACATCGAAAATTCGATATGTGGTTTAAACAAAATGTCCAAGCCATTCCTGAACTTGAAAAATATGATGCTTTTATCACGTATGAAGATTTAGAAATCATATCTTCTCTCATCGTTCATCGTCGAAATCCACATAAGGACGAATTAGTGAAAATTTTCTTCGACCAAGTTGATGAATTTAATAAGGGTGAATAAGTCGCATATCTGTTTAAATCCTTAATCATCCGCTCGCACCAAGACTTCCTAAAACCAACCCACAAATCTACCCTAAAAACCGGGCTGGCTCGCGCAGCATTCTCTGACTGCGTGTGTCTATTTTGTGGTCTCAAGACCACAAAAAACAATTAAATATCACTGTGAGGAACGTGCATACTGAGGGGGTATCTCAAAATGAATCGAGATACCCCCTCAGTATTGTATGCAGCTTGATGGAACATATTTTAGGTATATTAGGTGTATTTTATTTCTCCAAAATAATCCTTACTTTTGTAAAAAAGAAAATCATGACAAAACCTATTCAATTTCCGCTTAATGAGGTACAAGTTTCGTTGCTTAAAATGACAGAAAACCTGCCGGAAGAAGATTTGAAAATATTAAAAAGGTTGATAATAGCTTTTAAAGCTCAACGATTGGCAGAATTAGCTAATAAAGTTTGGGATGAAAAAGGGTGGACAGATGAAACTATGCAATCCTTTCTGAATGCTCATATGCGAACACTCTATACAGCCACTCAACAACGGCATAAAACATGAAAATTGTTGTTGATACCAATATTTTACTTGTCTGCATCTCACCACGTTCTACTGCCAATTGGCTTTGGCAAGATATCCTTTCAGGAGACTTTGAAGTGTATGTAACCACCGATATCCTTCTTGAATATAGTGAGATTATTGATAGAAACATGGGTGTGGAAGTAGCAGAAGCTGCATTAGATTTACTCTCCGAATTGCCAAACGTACATCTTGTTCAAAAATTCTATTTTTGGCAATTGATAGAAACCGACCCTGATGACAATAAGTTTGTAGATTGCGCCATTGCTGCCGGTGCTCATTATTTGGTTTCAAACGATAAACATTTTAAAGAACTTGAAAAGTATCCTTATTTTAATGTTCAATTAGTGAGATTAGAAGAGTTTAAAGCACTTTTGGGTAAGGAATAATTATGGAGACTAAAAAAGAAAAAACTTATGACGCTGTCAAAATGATGCGCGAAATAAGAGATAAAATTACTTCTGAAACTCAGAATATGACTTTTGCGGAATTGAAATCTTATATTCAAAAACAACTTGCAGAAAGTAAATTGAAACCTGTGGGACAATAATACCACTCGAATAAGCTGCCTACTCCATCGAAAAAAAGACGGAATACTGAGGGGGTATCTCAAAATGAATCGAGATACCCCCTTTGTCATGTATGCCGCTTGATGAAACATATTTCAGCCATCAGAGGCTATATTTCCATTCAATGGTGATGAGCATCAATCTTCCACATATCTGAGGAAAATTTTTATGTTCAATTAAAAAACTCTATTTTTGTAAAAAAACAAAATGATGAAGATTGAAAGAACAGCAGAGGAAATCATTATCAGAATTTCGTCGTCCATGAATATAGATGATATTCAACAGCTGATTGACTATCTCACCTACAAGCAAATTGTCAGCAAAAGCCAAGCAACACAAAAAGATGTTGATTTATTGGTGGCTTCAGTCAAACAAGGACGTTGGTCTCAACGGCGCAATACTTTTATTAAATGAAGATAGTTGTTGATACCAATATCATTTTCAGCGCAATTTTAAATACGAATGGTAAAATTGGTGATTTATTGTTAAACTCTGACGATGTTTTTCAGTTTTATTCACCTGACTTTACTCAAGAGGAATTGAAAGAACACCATGAAAAATTAGAAAAACTATCTAATCTCAGTTTTGATGAAATTGAAACCGTAAAAGCCTTATTATTTAAGCATATTCGTTTTATCAATTCCGCCATCATACCTCTTGATGTATGGATATATGCAGAAAATACAATGGAGAGTATTGACCCCGATGATACTGAGTTTTTAGCTTTATCGGAATATCTCGATTGCTTTACTTGGACAGGAGATAAAAAACAACATAACAAACTCTTAGCGAAAAATATACGAAAGACTATTCTTACTGCTGATTTATGGGAACTGCGTCAAGCTTTAAGAGAATAAAAGAGGGGGTATCTCAAAATGAATCGAGATACCCCCTCAGTATTGTATGCCACTTGATGAAACATATTTTAGCCATCTACCCCTCAGTTCCCCCCCAATCTTTTCACCCCTTCCAAAGCCTTGTCATAAGCCGAATTAAACTCTAAGGCTTGTTTATAATTTTTCAAAGCTTCCTCTTTATTACCTCGTTTTTCAGAGATGAAACCGCGATAATAATAGGCTTTATAGAAAGTGGGTGATTCTTTGAGGACGATATTAAAATGATTATTGGCTTGGTCGAGGGAGTCTTTATCCAAATACATCAAGCCGAGATTGAACAACGCAAACTCATAGCGAGGGTTGTGCGACAATATTTTTTTATATTCATCAATGGCATCGCCGATTTGGTTTTTCGTTTGAAAATAAAAAGCCTTCGCCATCATGGCATTAAAATCCAAAGAATCTATGAGCAATGCGTTGTCAAAATATTTCAAAGCCAAAGGATTGCCTTTATTAGTAAATAGTTTGCCCAGTTCAATAAACGCATCTTTATTGTCCGAATCCAAATCCACTGCTTTTTGAAAGGCATTGATGGCTCTCGCTTCGTCATTTTGCTCTTTAAAAACCATTCCGAGTAGGAAATAGGCATCCGAATTTTGAGGGTCTTGTTTCAAAACTTTATCGATGGTCGCTAAAGCCAAACCATATTGCTTTGTAATCAAATACGTTTCAGTCAATTTTAACTGCGTGGGCAGGCGTGTAGGTGCGAGGGTAGCTGCTCGTTCCATCGTCGTAACAGCCAAGCGCGATTGGGCATAATCCATATACACATCCGCAAGAAAATGGTGGAAATCAATATTGGTAGAATCCAACGAAAGGGCATATTTCATATCCTCAATGGCGACATCATAACCACCTTGCGCACTATTTTTTTCAAACAATTGCGCCCGTTGATAATAAAGGTTGGCATTTTTAGGGTCTTTAAAAATTTGCTCCGTCAAAGCATCTATTTGTGGATTACCGGTTTTGCTGAATTGCGGAGCAGCTTGTTTAGGCTCATTTTTACAAGCAAAAACGATGAATGTGCTCGTAATGAGTAGAATGATTAACTTTTTCATGGGGCAAATTTAGGGTTTTTACTTTAAATATTTTGACAGATCGTACAGAACTTTGACAGATCGTACAAAATTTTAACGAAATGTAGCACAGAACTGGCGTCTCGTGCTACATTACAAAAAGAGGAAGCACTTTGCAGCACCCCTCAGTATCAAACCCTTAAAATTCTATTTTTTAGCTTTTTATTTACTTATTTTTTACCTGAAAGACTGCCCATCAATTTTGAGCCAACCATACCCATGATGTCGTCCACCATGCTACCGTCTCCGTCTTTGTCAAGAAAACGAGTTGCCATTTGCATCAGTGGGTTGCTACTTTGCTGCTGAACGCTACCGCCCAACAAACCTGCTAAACCGCCAGCATCTAAGCCTTGTTGTTGTTTTTGCTGACCTAATACACCCATTACAAGCGGTGCTAATTTGACCATCATACCCAACACGCCATTCTCATTTACGCCTGTTGCTTTAGAAATCATCTCAGCCGCGCCGCCCGCTTGGTCGCCCAAAACGTGGCTCACGATACCTGCACCGTTCAACGCTGAAGGCGCATTTGTCTGCCCACCGCCTGAGATAAAACCCATTACGTCATCCAAAATGCTACCATCGTGATCACGATCAAGAGCAGAGAGAAGACCATCTGCACCGCCGCCTTGAGCATTTTTAGCCAAACCACCCAATAAAGTTGAAAGTACGCCTTCGGCAGCCGTAGCTGTTTGTTCAGGTGCTGCGCCAGTCTCTTGGCTCATTTGGTTGATTACTTCAGGGGTCAAGTGTCCCTGTAATAGGCTCATTAAATCCATTGTATCTTTATTTAAATTGTTTAAAAATGAATTTTTATTATGGAAAAAGTTAATTGAATAAATAATCAGACGTCAATATGAACCAAAGTAACGCCGCGCAAACCATTCAAGACTCAATAAAGTTAATAACAAAAAAAATATCCATTTTAGATTCAAAATATTTTGCGTTTTAGTGGTGTTGTACATGACGGGCTTTATGTTGGTTCTATTTTTAATGGAGTCCGCCAATGAAGCCATATCTTTCGGATAAACCATTGCGCCACCCAATTGATTGCTTAATGCTCTGAGTATCGCATGATCAGCAGTCGTTTCATAAAGTTCTAACTGAATAGGCTGGACGCTGAATCGTCCATCCACTTCCAACTTCTTTCCACCGACATTTGTCAAGGCTTTAAATGAGTAATTGCCCACTGCTAATATGCCGACACTTAAAGAGTAAGAACGACCTAATTTATTAAAAGTGTAGTTAAATTGCTTATTTTCTGAATTGGTAATAATCATGCTCACATCAGGGTCATTGATGAGTTCGTAGGAGTTATTATATAATTCAGCACCAAACGAAATGGGTTCATTTTCCCGATAAACGTTTTTATCTGTCCAAGCTCTGAACTTGCGTTTGTCTTCTTTCACACCCACGTACTGAATCATTTTAGAAATCAACCCCTCAGTAATATCGTGATTTTGATGCTGTGCGAAGTCAAAAAGCCGCCATTTCCAAAGCCCTTCTGCTGCAATAATGCCCGTTTTAGTGCCATTTGACTCCCCAAGAATGATTAAAGGATATTTTGTATCCACTTTCCCAATTTTCTGATACATCAAAACCTGACCGCCGCCTAATTCTTTATACTCGCCAAAAGGGGCTGTCATCGGATTGAATTCAGAAATCTGATTCATATTATCCTCTAAAGTAAAAAGATTGAAAGCGCTGTTCATGGTGGCTTGCACATCGTTGCCGCTTTTTGGGTCGGCACTGATGCTCATCAAAGTCTGTAATGTATTTAATTTGCGTACATCCGATTGACCACCGATGATAAAGATTCGAGGTATTTTTTTATTATTTAAAACATTCAAAACCGCATCCGCACCATTCGATACTGAGGGGAGCTGATGCAACACCACTAAATCAAAATCGCTTACATTCACCTTCAAATCATTGATGGTAGCGACTGTAATTGTATAATTTTTATTTGTAGAAATAGCTTCATTTAAGGCTGCAATATCGGGATGCGGCGAGTTGGCGAGTAAAAGTATTTTCGTCCGAGCATCTAAAACTTCGATGAAAATATCTTTTATATTATTAGCCGTAGAAACTTCGCCATTCACAGTTGATACGCTGACTCTGAATCGTTGAACACCCGGCTGCGAGGCATCCAGCGTGACTTCTTTAGTTGCGAAAAAATCATTTTTATTAATAGAAATTGGGAATGATTGAGCATTTGACAAATTGCCCGAAGCGTCTATTTTTGCAACGGATAAAGTTGTATTGCTGCCCGTGCAATTATTAGCGGCTACATCAATTTGAACATTGAATTTATCACCCAAATAAGCAATATTGTTATGAAAAACTCTTTTAACGACCAAATCTCTCTTAGGCGTAGTGTCTCCCAAAGCGACTGTATAAACGGGTGCATTGAGTTTAGCAGCAGCATAAAGTGGGCTTGAACCTTCATTATAAATGCCGTCAGTAGCCATAATGACAGCCCCAAGGTTTTGATTGGAATATAAATCGTAAATGTTTTTCAACAAATCCGAAGCATTGGTCAATTTATCTTTAAATTGAAAATCAACACCTTCTCTTACTTTTTCTCCGAAAGCGTATTGATGCACCTCATATTTTTCACCCAAACTCTTGGCTAAAGCATCAAAATTGGCTTTATACTGAGGGGTGTCTTTTACAGCCACGCCGATGGATTCGGATACGTCTTGCGCCAAAATCACGACGGGTTTTTTCACATCTGTTATCGTAGTTTTTATAACAGGTGATAGCAGTAAAATGGCTAATATCGTAGAAGACAGCCAACGCAATGCACCTAAAGCGCGCGTAAGCATAGGAGATTGTTCTTTAAAACTTTTATCTTTGTAGTATAGCACGCCGGCGTAAACCGCGCCAAGCAAAGCGCAAAAGATAATGTACCAAGCAGGATATTGAAAACTGAGCATATTTATAGAATTTGATCGTTTGACGAACGACCTTTAAAAACGTTTTAGAAACGGTTAGGTTGCAAAGTAAAATAAAAACGAATTATTATGTGAATAAATTTAAAAAATTAAAGATTTATGAAACTCTACGAACAAATCCAAGAAGCCATCGAATACATCAGAATTTACACCGATTTGCAACCTCAATATGGCATCGTTCTCGGCACCGGCTTAGGCAACTTGACGGATGAATTGCTCATCGCTTGCGAAATTGAATATAAAGACATTCCTAACTTTCCTGTGTCAACTGTCCAAAGTCATAAAGGGAAGTTGATTTTCGGCTATCTTGAAGGGCAAGCCGTTGTGGTGATGGCAGGTCGTTTTCATTATTACGAAGGGTATTCAATGCAGCAAGTGACATTCCCTATTCGAGTAATGAAGTTTTTAGGCGTTGAGACAATTATTATCACAAACGTTTCGGGCAGTACAAATGCTGATTACGAAGCGGGCGATATAGTGATTGTGAAAGACCATATTAATTTTCAATCAGAAAACCCTTTACGCGGTGAAAACGATGAGCGGTTGGGTGTGCGATTTCCAGATATGAAAAACACTTACGACAAAATATTGATTGACAAGGCTTTACAAATTGCTGTAAAAAATAATATTCGGGCACATGCAGGTATTTATTTTTCATGGCAAGGTCCGAACCTTGAAACGCCAACAGAATATCGGTTTATCAATATCATCGGAGCGGATTTGGTGGGCATGTCCACTGTACCCGAAGTTTTGGTAGCGCGCCATTCGGATTTGAAAGTGCTGGTTATTTCTATTGTCTCCAATAAATGTTTTCCCATTGAAGCCATCAAAGAAACCACCGTTGAAGATGTTATTGCGATAGCCAATGTAGCCGAGCCAAAGATGCGATTAATCATAAAGGAAATGTTAAAAACAGCATAAAGGACAATTTAACACCCCTCAGTAATTCAAGCATTTGAATTTATTTTCAATAATTTTAAAAAAAATATAAAATAATATATAACAGAATTTTGTTTGGGATTAATGATGGATTAAAGCTCTAACTTTTTTTTATTTCAAAATAACACTTATATTCAAAATTTAATTTTAATTTTCAACTGTTAATTTAATTTTAATTTCATAAAATATTCTAAATCAAAACTACCCTAAAAAAGGTGTTTTGGTTAAAAAAGTGTTAAAATAGGTGTTAAAAAGAATAAGGCTCTTGGTTAGTTCAATAAAATGGCTTTATCTTTGACTTATAGTCGAACACAAAGAGACTATATCACTTTGATTTAAAATTAATTTTCTCACTTAAATTTCATTGCCTATCGATAGCAAATTTGTACACTGAATAATAAACATTTTCTCAACAAGTCTGAAAAATTATTTAGTTATGCAAGTTATGCAACAAGCTATCACTTCTGTAAGTGATCATCAGCTAATCGAAATGTACCTTGACGGCAATGAAAAAGCGTTTGAAACGCTCCTCCGTCGCCATAAGGCTAAAATCTACACCTCCATTTACTTGTTCTGTAAAGATCAAGCACTTGCGGAAGACATCTTTCAAGAAGTTTTCATTAAAATCATCAACACGCTTCGCAGCGGACGTTACAACCACGAAGGCAAATTCCTTCAATGGGCTTTGCGTATAGCGCACAACCTTTGTGTGGATTATTTCCGCCGTGATAAACGCCGTCCTACGGTGGGCTCAAACGATGATTTTGATATTTTCAACGTCTTGAGTCTGTCGGATGAAAGCCCAGAACAAGGCATCATGCGTAGCCAAGCACACGACCGTATCCGTTACCTTGTGGACGCACTTCCAGCAGAGCAACGCGAAGTTGTTATCTTGCGCCATTATGCTGATATGAGCTTCAAGGAGATTTCTCAATTGACGCGTGTCAGCATCAACACGGCTTTAGGTCGGATGCGTTATGCATTGATCAATATTCGCCGGATGGTGGAGGAAAAAGATATGATTTTGCAGTAATGTAAAATAGGTCAGTTAAAAAACATCCATTTATAGGTTGTTTAATAATAAAAAAATGGGCAATTCTGAGAAGGACTGTCCATTTTTTTTAATCAAAATGAGAATAATCTTTCTTAATGAGTGATAAAAAAGTTAAAATATCTTCTAAATTTAACACATTCTCTTTAAAAAAGTAGTGAAATTTTAAAAAAATTGCCTACCTTTGCGCCGCTTTTGAGGGGTTGTAACTAAAAATTAAATTTGGTTTAGAAGTTAATTTTTTAGGATAGTGAAACTTTTAATTGATTTTTACGAAAACTATATGAAAGACATCCGTTTTTTACAAAACAAACCACATCGCACCACTGCAAACACCCCCTCAGTATAGAGCTCATTTTGAGTGACTTTTTAAGTAAAATATAGTCTTTGAGTAGACTTTTCGCCTATTTTTATATAAAAACGAGTAATTTTTAATTTCAATCATATCTAAATAAATCATGGCAACGAATTTAAAATACACGAGAAATATCGGTATCGCCGCTCACATTGATGCAGGTAAAACAACGACTACCGAACGTGTCCTTTACTATACGGGTATGTCTCACAAAATTGGTGAGGTTCACGATGGCGCAGCGACTATGGATCACATGGAGCAAGAGCAAGAGCGTGGCATCACGATTACGTCTGCGGCTACTAAAACTAAGTGGATTTGGAACGGCGAAGAGTATCCAATGAATATCATTGATACGCCGGGTCACGTTGACTTTACAGTTGAGGTAAACCGCTCATTGCGCGTATTGGATGGCTTGGTATTTTTATTTTCAGCAGTTGATGGTGTTGAGCCGCAATCTGAAACAAACTGGCGTTTGGCTGATGGCTATCGCGTACCGCGTATTGCTTTCATCAATAAAATGGATAGAGCTGGTTCAGACTTCTTCGCTTGCGTGAAAGATATGAAAGCGAAATTAGGTGCTAATGCTATTCCGCTTCAAGTACCGATTGGCAACGAAGAGAAATTTATGGGCGTGGTTGACCTTGTTATGAACAAAGCGATTGTTTGGAATGAGCATGATCAAGGGATGACTTTCAAAGAAATTCCAATCCCAGAAGATTTAGTAGAGCTTGTTGCTGAAACACGCGCTCAGTTGATAGAAGAAGTAGCGGGTTATGATGATAAATTGATGGAGAAATTCTTCGATGATCCTGATACCATTACGGTTGAAGAATTGCAAGCGGCTATCCGTGCAGCTGTTATTGATATGAAAATGACGCCTGTAATGTGTGGTTCGGCTTTTAAAAATAAAGGTGTTCAAGCATGTTTGGATGCAGTCTGTGCTTATTTGCCTTCTCCGCTTGATGTTGATGCCATCAGAGGCACAAACCCTAATACAGAAGCAGAAGAAACACGTCAGCCTTCAGTGACTGAACCTTTCTCAGCTTTAGCATTTAAAATTGTGGCTGATAAATTTGTTGGTCGTTTGATATTTATGCGCGTTTATTCAGGTCGTTTGGATGCAGGTTCTTACGTTTTGAATACTCGTACAGGTAAGAAAGAGCGTGTTTCACGTATTTTCCAAATGCACGCTAATAAGCAAAACCCGATTGATTCGGTTGAAGCAGGTGATATTGCAGCAGTAGTGGGTATCTCAGATATTCGCACTGGCGATACTTTCTGCGCGTTGGATGCGCCTATTATCCTTGAATCTATGGTATTCCCTGAGCCGGTTATCTCGCTTGCGGTTGAGCCTAAGACTCAAAAAGATATGGATAAAATGGGTACGGCTCTTAACAAATTGTCTGATGAGGATCCTACTTTCAAGGTTAAATATGATGAAAACACCAATCAAACCATTATTAGTGGTATGGGTGAGTTACACTTAGAGATTTTGGTGGATCGTATGCGTCGTGAATATGGTGTAGAATGTAACCAAGGCGAGCCGATGGTTAATTACAAAGAGGCTTTAACTCAATCTTTCACACACCGAGAGAAGTTGAAAAAACAATCAGGTGGTTCGGGTTTATATGCCGATATGGAGTTCACACTCGGTCCTGCTGACCCTGAATTTTTGGAAACAGAAGATTTCAAATCAGGCAAGAAGAAACTTCAATTCGAGTGGGCAATCGTGGGTGGTGCTATTGATAAAAACTATATCAAGCCAATCACTGACGGTTTCACAGCGATGATGAGCAACGGTATCTTAGCGGGTTACAACATCGAAGCGATGAAAGTACGCGTTACTGATGGTGGTATGCACGCAGTTGACTCGAAACCAATTGCCTTCGAATTATGTGCTAAAGAGGGTTTCAGAGAAGCTGCTCCTAAGTGTAAGCCAATCATCCAAGAGCCTATTATGAAATTGGAGGTGATTACGCCAGAAGAATATGTGGGTGGTGTGATCGGTGACTTAAACCGTCGTCGTGGTTTGCCGAAAGGACAAGAAGGTCGTTTGGGCGGTGCTATCGCTATCCAAGCAGAAGTGCCTTTGTCTCAAATGTTTGGTTACGTAACGCATTTGCGGACCATCACTTCGGGTCGTGCATCTTCTACGATGGAGTTTTCACATTATCAAGAAGCCCCTGCGGGCATTGCTAAAGACGTCATTGAAAAAGCAAGAGGACTTGTAAAAGCATAAATTTTGCTTTAAAATATATCGAATACTGAGGGGTGTCTTGAAAAAGATACTCCTTATTTTGTTACAGACTCCGTCCTGCGAGATTAAAAACTACATCAAATATCAAGAAAATCTGCAAGAACTGTAATAACTTTATTGAAATCCCTATCAGGTAGATGTCCCATAGATTTTACAATGCGTTTATAGGATACTGACCTAATTTGATGACACAAAGCGAAACTAACTGATGTGAGACCACTGGAATTTTGCAAGACTTTGACAATAGAATAAATTTGAGAAGGGGGTGTTTTAGAAGTGAAAGGAACGACAATTGCTAAATCGGCGAAATCTAATGTTTGAATAACCACGCAGGGTCTTAAATTTGCTTGTTCATGCCCTATTACTTGATTTGGAACTTTGCCTAAATCAAGTAAGACAACTTCAGAACGGATAGGAGATACCATTGGTTAATAATTGATTGGATAGTTTTCTATATCTTGTTCAGTTAAATATTCTTGTTCAGACAAGAAACTATCTGAAATAGATAAGGCATTACCCTTATTTTTCTTTGAGGGTTGTGGATTCATTTCCTTTGCGATAGCACCAAAGGTTTGTGCTGCATCCGCTATAAAAGCAGATAATTCATTGACTTTTTTTGATTCGATTTGAATATTCTCTTTATATATAACAAAAGTTGATACAAGCCCAAATTCGATATAAAGAGAAGAAATTAACCAATCTACGAATGGAGAAATGATTATATCAGGAACAGTGTTATTCAATACATTAAGAAATTCCACAAATGACAATTTTGGAATTTCTTTTGTTTCTAAAAAATTCAACTCAGATTTTATAGAATTTGTTTTAGAAGGATTCAATAAAGAGTTGAGAGACTTTAGATTAGTCCTAATGGCAAATAGAACATTTTGATATAAAATAGAAAATTTAGGGTCTGTCTTGAGACTCGACAATTCATCTTCTATAAAAGAATCAAAGTCTGTGATAACAATTTTGTTTTTAATAAGCCAATTAAGTGCAGATATTCTAAAATCAAAAAGTAGATTTAGGTTTTGATTGACAAAGGTTTCTATATTTGCTTCACTTAATACAAATTGTCTAACCATAGTTTCAACCCCATCAACTATTTTAGACAATTCTGCATCCTGCTTGTTTTTACCTGCATAGTAAGCATCAAGCGGAAAAAGAAAAGCATTGACTTTATAGTTTAATGATAGCATTTTATTAAATTTAGGCAAAAATACAATTATATGACAAATAAAGTGTCAAAATAGTGCTATACTTATTACTATTTAAAAAAGTAAACGATTTTATCTTTCTTATAAATTCCAATAGTCATATTTTATGGTAAATACTGAGAGATATTCGATATATCTCATTGAAAACAAATCACTTATAAGTTCTTAAGAAACCACTAACCCTTTGCCCCACCTCTATCAATGTCAACACAGTCGCTTCTTTTTCAGCCCGTTTGCGCGCTTCATCTTTAGTTTCATCTTTCAGCACTTTTGTATAAAAATCCTTTGTCACAACTGTTGAAAAGGGTACTAAACCTGTCCGAATATCCATCAAAAACACTTCTGTTGTAGCAAATGCTTTGGTTTCGTCTTTTTTAAATGCTTTGAATTTGTAGTAAATATCGCTTGTGGTGGAATATACCAAAAGCAAATCTGATAATAGCCGCACGCTCGTTTCCCGCAATTGCGTAATGGTCGGACTCATGCTCAACATCAGTGAGGGAATCGGATGCACGCTTTCCACCCGTCGATTATCTTTCAAACAGGCTACCAAAGTATCAATATAACTCTGTTGCGCTTTTACCACATTTTCATCTGCTTGATAACTGAATTTAGAGTAATAGCGATTGTTCATACCAAATTTAAAAACGGCTAAACGCAGCGTATCGGGTAAAAATAACTTTCCATCAAGCAGTTTTTGAATATCACTTTCTGAGAGTGTTCTGTCTTTATCAGTGAAAAGGGATTCGGTAATAGGCTCTCTCGAATCAGCATTATAAGCTCTTCTCATGGAGCAATTTGAACATAAAAAAGCGATAGGGAATAGGAGAAAATAGAGTTTTTTCATAAGGATTAATTTTAAAAATTGACATGGATTCAATTTTAAAGATGCGGGAAAAACATATTTTGGTGTATTCAACTCATACTAAATGCAATTATTTTGAAAGAAATTACTTTAAAATGCCTATTCCAAAGGAATCCCTCGGAAAAATACTGAGGGGTATTCTTAAAATAGAATCGGCTTGTTAGCGTAACTAACAAGCCGATTTTCATAAAAAATATGGAGGGGGTTGTGTAATAAGGTCTAAAAGTTACTTTATAGAAAAAAGCTACCAAATTTAATTCTAAATTTTTCGAAATAACCTTGCGAGGATTTTGAACCCT
>JAYUUR010000182.1:0-5117 GCA_043754475.1 Saprospiraceae bacterium
CCACCATTTATGGTGGGGGTTAAAAAAGCTCAAATAGTTAAGGCTTTAGCCGTTCATTTATAGTGAAAGGTGGGCGGCTAAAGCCTTAACTATGGCTAAATTATTCCGTCTCCACCATAAATGGTGGAGTTATAAATTCTTTTAACTCATTGATAATCAATGCGTTAAAAGATGTGGGTAAAGGACAGAGCTTTCAAACTTGCTGCAAGTTATTTGACAAAAAAACAAATAAAATTTTGGACTAACTTAGTCAGAATACTTATTACACAACCCCTTTCAATGGTAAAAAATTGACCAATTTATTATTTACTCATTACTATATTTTTGTCTTTAACTAAAAAAACGGTGTCTTGTCGAAAAATTGATTTTGTTGCAACGATTTGTTGGTCAAAGAAGTTACCTTTGATATATAATGTATTGATACACAGGATGTTCTGGTTGAGGAAATTTAAAAAAAGTATAAGTTCGACTGCATAAAAATACCCAATTCCCTTTATGAAACTACTCATACGCCTTGGCGTTTTCGCATTAGTCTTAGCGGCTTTAGCTTTTGTCAAAGTTAAATATTTCACCAAAGAAGTGCCTACTATGGGGCAACCCACAGGAGCAGGTGGCAATAATGCCAACCCCTCAGTAGGTGTGTTAGGATATGTCATGCGCTCGGAAAAATTGGACAATAAGATATTTGCAACAGGCACTGTCATTTCCTCAGAAGTGGTGGATTTGAAACCCGAAGTAGCGGGTAAAATTGTCCAAATGAACATTCGAGAAGGGCAGCCCGTTGCTAAAGGTCAACTTCTCATCAAGCTGAATGATACAGACTTGCAAGCCCAACTTAAAAAATTTAATGCTCAACTCAAACTCACTGAGCAAAGCGAAAGCCGTTTGAAAAAACTGCTTGAAATAAAGGGCGTTTCACAGGATGAATATGATGTGATTACCAATCAAATCAATAATACCAAAGCAGATATGGAGTTTACACAAGCCCAAATCGCCAAAACAGAGTTAAGAGCGCCTTTTAGCGGTGTGATTGGTTTGAGAAGTGTCAGTTTGGGTTCGTATGTGAGTGCTACGAGTCCGATAGCGACGATTCAAGTGTTAAATCCGGTGAAAGTTGATTTTACGATACCTGAAAAATATGCCAATGTAGTGAGAATAGGCGATGGAATTTCGTTCAGTACTGAGGGGTCACCTAATCAGTTTACAGGAAAAGTATTTGCAGCCGATAATCAGATAGACCCGATTACACGGACATTAAAATTACGTGCTACTGCTGCTAATCCTGGGAATAAACTAAGAGCCGGTGCATTTGTGAAGGTCAATTTTAGTTTGAAAGAAATTGATAATGCCTTGATGGTGCCGACCGAAGCCATTATTCCGATATTAAAAGGACAACAAGTAATGGTTTCTAAAAATGGTAAAGCAACGCCTGTGAAAATAGAAGTCGGCGTCCGGACTGATACTAAAATACAAGCCATTTCGGGTTTGCAAATTGGTGATACGGTCATACTGAGCGGTTTGATGGGTTTGAAACCAAATGCAGGTGTCAAGTTTACGAATGTTCAATAATGGGTAATTAGTAATGATGCGAATAATGGGTTTGCCAAGGGCATTCCTTCTGCCAAGGGCATCCCTTTAGGAGGAAGAAAATGCCGTTAGGCATGGCATATTGGTAGAAAACAAATCAAAAGCACGTTCAAGTGGCGTAGCCACGATATATTCATCATTAAATATATCGTCCCTCTGGGACTTACAACAGATTTTTCACCACTTTCTACCGATATTATATGCCTAACGGCATTTTCATCCCATTATTCGCATTAATGGGTAATTTTTGAAAATTTAAACAAAATAATATGAGCCTTTCATCCATCAGCATCAAACGCCCAGTTTTGGCGATAGTTATGAACTTGGTTATCCTATTATTTGGATTTATTGGGTTCAAATCATTGGGTATTAGGGAGTTTCCAAGCATTGACCCGCCTGTAATCACTGTTCGGACGGGCTACACAGGGGCGAATGCGGAGATTATCGAAACGCAAATCACTGAACCGCTTGAAAAGGCTTTGAATGGTATTGCTGGTATTCGGACGATTAGCTCGTCAAGCAATCAAGGCAGCTCAATGATAACTGTTGAGTTTGATATCAGTAGCAACCTCGAAGCAGCAGCTAATGATGTACGCGATAAAGTCAGTCAAACCGTTCGTCAATTACCACAGGATATTGATGGACCGCCAACCGTTCAAAAAGCGGATGCGAATAGCGATTCTATCCTTTCGATGTCTGTTGAAAGTGATACTAAAAACATATTGGAACTATCAGATTTTGCTGAGAATGTTTTGGGTGAACGGATTCAAACCATTCCTGATGTGTCCACTATTCAAATATGGGGTCAAAAGCGTTATTCTATGCGACTTTGGCTTGATCCTCAAAAGTTAGCCGCTTACAGACTCACGCCATTAGATGTCAAGCAAGCCCTTGATAGAGAGAATGTTGAATTGCCTTCGGGTAAAATAGTCGGCAATAGTTCAGAATTAGCGGTTAAAACGGTCGGTAAATTGAAATCGGTTTCTGATTTTGAAGAGTTGATTATTAAAGAAGATGCCACTGGTACTATTAAATTTAAAGATATTGGTAGGGCTGAATTAGGTCCTGAAAATGAAGATACCGTCTTGAGGATTAATGGTAAACAAATGGTATCAATTGCCGTGATTCCTCAGCCAGGCGCAAATGTTATCAAAATAGCGGATGAATTTTACAAAAGAATGGAAAAATTCAAATCGGAAATACCAGCTGATATTAAATTAAATATTGCAATTGATAAAACTAAGTTCATTAGAAAGTCCATTTCTGAAGTAAAAGAGACCATATTTATCGCCATTACCTTGGTTGTTATCATTATTTTCTTATTTTTTAGAGATTGGACGATTGCCATTCGCCCTCTGGTTGATATTCCTGTGTCGCTCATTGGTGCTTTTTTTATCATGTACGTCATGGATTATTCTATCAATGTTTTAAGTCTTTTGGCGATTGTTTTAGCAACGGGATTGGTGGTGGATGATGGCATTGTGGTGACGGAAAATATTTATAAAAAGGTAGAGGAAGGCATGGATCCCATCCAAGCCGCCTTTGTGGGTTCGCGCGAGATATTTTTTGCGGTCATCTCGACATCAGTCACATTAGCAGCCGTCTTCTTGCCCGTTATTTTTATGGAGGGCTTTGTGGGGCGGCTTTTTCAAGAGTTTGGAGTCGTTTTAGCGGGTTCAGTTTTGATTTCCGCTTTTGTATCATTGACCTTAACGCCCATGCTCAACGCTTATTTATTAAGAAAAGGTCAAAAGAAAACCCGTTTTTATACAGCTACCGAACCATTTTTCAGAGCTGTTGAAGATAATTATCGCGCCAGACTAAGGGGGTTTATGAATATCAAATGGTTGGCTTTCCCCATCTTTGCTTTGATGGGCGTTTTTATTTGGTTTTTTAATAATAACCTTCAAACTGAACTCGCACCTTTAGAAGATAGAAGCTGGATGCGTTTTATTGTCTCTACGCCTGAAGGTTCGACCTTTGAATACACGGATAAATACATTGATAAATTGGTGAATTACATTAATGATTCTGTTCCTGAAAAACGAATTGCGCTTTCCATGACCGCACCAAGCTTCGTAGGCAGTGGCAGTACGAACACAGGCATGATTCGATTGATGCTCAATGACCCGGACGATAGAAAACGCAGTCAGATGGACATTGCCAATACATTGACAACGACTATGCGGCAATTTAATCAAGGCAGAAACTTCATTATTCAAGAGCAAACTATCTCAACGGGTGGCATTGGTAGTTTACCGGTTCAATTTGTCATTCAAGCACCGGATTTTGAAAAACTGATAGATAAATTGCCCAAATTTATGGATGAGGCAACTAAAAGCCCTGTTTTTGCCAACGTTGATGTCAATTTGAAATTTAACAAACCTGAATTATATGTCAATATTGATAGAGAAAAAGCCCGCGCTTTGGATGTAAATGTCATTGATGTGGCTCAAACGCTTCAATTATCTTTAAGTGGATTGCGCTACGGCTATTTCAACATGAGTGGCAAACAGTATCAAATCATCGGGCAAGTGGATAGAGCCAATCGAGATGAACCGTTGGATATGAAATCCATGTATGTACGCAACAAACGAGGCGATATTATTCAGTTGGACAATATCGTGAGCGTGGAAGAACGTTCGAACCCCCCTCAGTTGTATCACTACAATCGGTATAAATCAGCGACAGTTTCAGCGAGTCTTGCACCGGGCAGAACCATTGGCGATGGCATCGCTGCTATGAAAGAAACCGCTAAAAAAACTTTAGATGAAACCTTTTCAACTGATCTCACTGGCTCGTCAAGAGACTTTGCTGAGAGCTCAAGCAATACGGCTTTTGCATTCATCCTTGCATTGCTCTTGGTATATTTGATTTTAGCGGCTCAATTCGAAAGTTTTGTTGATCCGCTCATTATTATGTTGACAGTACCTTTGGCTTTGGCAGGTGCACTTTTCTCATTGTGGTATTTCAATCAAACTTTGAATATATTTTCTCAAATCGGCATCATCATGCTCATAGGTTTGGTTACGAAAAACGGTATTTTGATTGTTGAATTCGCCAATCAATTGCGTGAACGCGGGATGTCCAAGGGTGAAGCCATTGTCGAAGCTGCCGTCTCCCGATTTCGACCTATTTTAATGACTTCTTTAGCCACGATGCTCGGGGCTTTACCGATTGCCTTGGCTTTGGGTGCTGGTTCGAAGAGTCGGATGGGGATGGGTATCGTCATTATTGGCGGCTTGTTGTTCTCTTTGACGTTGACGCTTTATGTTATTCCTGCCATGTATTCTTATTTGGCTCGTAAACATAAAGTGGTGGTGGAAGAGCAATTGGATGAAAAGTCGTACAATACTGAGGGGGCGCTTGTGGCGGCGAATGATTGATTTGTTTAATTTTTAAAATAAAAAAACTTTCAGCAAGTTTGAAACTCTGTCCTTTACCCACATCTTTTTTGACTAACTCCACCATTTATGGTGGGGGTTAAAAAAGCTCAAATAGTTAAGGCTTTAGCCGTTCATTTATAGTGA
>JAYUUR010000183.1:0-5109 GCA_043754475.1 Saprospiraceae bacterium
TTTTCGCTAAAAAATGCTTATTTTTAGTAAAAAAACTACATTTTTGACGATTTTTAAAAATAGTTTTGTCATAGAATTGTCAAAGCGGAAATTGCTGAAGTATTTGGGTGTACCAGCGAGGAAAACAGGAGAAAGATGTTTAAGCATGTGATTAAGTCCAGTTAGCACATCCTTAGCATCTTTTTCCATCCTACACATCCTAATTCAAATAATTTTCAATTCTTCACAAAAGACCTAACCACCAAAACACCCCCATTTGCATCCACCAAACGCGCCCAATAAATACCATTCGCCATCGTTGAAACATCCACCTGAACCCGCTGTTCTTTCCCAATTTTAAGGCTTTTTTGTAAAATAGTTTTACCTAAATTATCTACAATATTCAATGAAAAAGAAGCTGAAGGGCTTTCAATTTTAATATCAAAAACAGCTTCAGAAGTCATCGGATTAGGGGAAATAACAAGCGAGGCGACCCCTTCAGTTGCCGCGCTATCGCTCGCAATGACTCTAATTGAGGTATTGATTTTCAAATACTTATACTCAGCGCGGGTGATTGAATCCTTATTATCGGTTGTCAAAACAGCAATGGGTTCTTTAGCCATATTGCTCCAAAAATAATAGCGAATCGTGGTATCGCGGGGACGTTGTACACCTGTCAAAATGAAAGACGTCACATCTAACCAAGGGAGTGGATTCAGTTTGGCTTCTATCTTCGTATCGGTCACTTCATACCGCCGTTCGCGCAACACTTCATAGCTGCCCCCGGGAATCAAAAGCGTTCCGAAAGCATCCGTTTTATCCTGTCTATCCGTCTGAAAACGCACCCGGATTGAATCAGGTCGAATTGGTAAACCACTCAAAAGCGTATCAGGAATAATATCGGAAGAAATAGCCACCACAAAACTTGATTGATTCCGATTCGTGGTATTAAAAGCGAGTGGTGCACGGCGTTCAAGCACAGGTTGCAAAAATTTAGCAACGACTGGCAATCTTAAAATGCCGCCAAAATCTATGTTTTTATGCCCCAATAATTCAAAGCGAGTAGTAGTTTTATTGTAAGCTGCAAGTTGTCCGCCGCCTATATCGCGCACCAATTTAGCCGTTGGAAATTGATTTAAAATAGCCGTATCTGTAGCTGCCAAATAACGCTCAGTCGTCTTCGCCGTACTGTTCGCCGCCGAACGCAGGTAGCTATAATCCCATCGTTGAGCAGTAGAAGAAGCCGCCGAAAGTCTCAAAGTGCGAGTAAATTGACTTAGAGAAACCGCTGTTTGGAGTGAGTCATTGGCAGAAGGGAAATAGGCATCGGTCAGAGTAACTTGCGCTGTTATTTTTATTGAAATTAAAATAAAAAATACAGCGTAAATGCTTGGTTTTAAATTGTTTATTGGCATTTTATGTAGTTTTTTAAATTAAAAAAATGTTAAAGACTATCTCGAAAATTTGTTAGTGATTGCCTGATTTCAAGTAATTTCTCAATGGTTTTATAGCGTTTTTCAAGTGGATGTCTTTCTTTCTCAAAAGCCGTTTTAGCGTCTTCAAGCGTTAAACCTTTGTCTTGAATCAGAGCATGAATCAATTGCAATTCAGCAATTTGTAGTTCGCTAATCTCTCCTTTTTTACTTTTCGTCAATACAAATTCCTCTTCCCAAAAGCGCAGGATAGATTGCGAAACGTGAAGCGATTTTGCCACTTCTTCAATTGTATATTTAGATTTATCGCTTTTGCCTTTCATTTTTTATAATTAATTATCTAACGCTTTCATTATCAACGCATTAGTGGCTTTTGGTTCTGCTTTGCCTTTAGATAATTTCATCACTTCGCCGACAAAAAAGCCCAATAATCCTTTTTTTCCTTTTTTATATTCCGCTACTTTTTCAGGATTTTTATCCAAAACATCATTGACAATTTCATTTAAAAAATCGGAATCAGCCGATTGGAGCAAGTTCATTTTCTCTGCCATCGTCCAAACAGTAGTTGATACTGAGGGGGTCTCCAAAATGGTCGGATAGAGTTTTTGATAAGCTGCCGAAGCACTGATTTTACCGCTTTCTATCAATTCGAGCATCTCCTGCCATTGATGCAAATGCGTCATTATTTTGATGTAAGAATGCTCATCGGCATGAATAGCAGGAAGGAATTTATTGATAAAAAGATTGGCTGCTGGTTTATAAAGGTTTGATTTAAAACCAGTTATAAAATACAAATAATTTTCAAGTGTATCAATATCTTCTGTCAAAAGATTGGCATCATACTCTGTCAAGCTATATTTTTCAATCAATTCTTTTTTACTTTCCCAAGGCATAGGAGGTAAATCTTTTTTAATAGATTCAATCCATGCTTCGCTCAAAACCACAGGCGGCAAATCAGGATCGGGAAAATACCGATAATCATGGGCATTTTCTTTACTTCGCAGGGGTGCAGTCACACCTGTAGCGGGGTCAAAATTCAAGGTGTTTTGCTCCACAACGCCACCATTTTCAATCAATTCAATCTGTCTTTTTGATTCAAATTCAATCGCCCGCCTTGCAAAACGCATGGAATTCACGTTTTTGACCTCGCAACGTGTTCCGAACTCCCGAGGGGATAAATGAGGAGCAACTTTTTCTCGAACAGAAATATTCACATCGCACCGCATCGAGCCTTCTTCCATATTCCCATCGCTCACGCCCACCCAACGGACGAGTTGCCGCATCGCTGTCATGAAAGCATCCACCTCTTCGCCGCTTCTAAAATCGGGTTCAGTCACAATTTCGAGCAAAGGCGTCCCTGCGCGATTCAAATCGATGAAAGATACTGAGGGGTCTTGGTCGTGAATACTTTTACCCGCATCTTCCTCCATGTGAATATGGTGCAATCGGATATTTTTTTCACCTGCCGATGTCTTAATTTTCAAGCTGCCACCTGTGCAAATGGGCTTTTTATCCTGCGTTATTTGATAGCCTTTCGGCAAATCAGCATAGAAATAATTTTTTCTATCAAAAGCACTTATCCGATTAATTTCACAATTGAGAGCCAAGCCAAGCCTAACAGCATATTCAATTTGTTTTTTATTCAAACGAGGTAAAGTACCTGGATGCGCAAGCGAAATAACGGATGTATGCGTATTAGGTTCACCGCCAAATGCTACACCATCAGCACAAAATGCCTTGCTCAAAGTAGACAATTGCACATGCACTTCAAGCCCGATGACGGTTTCATAAGCCGTTGATTTATCTGTTTTATTTAATTCCACAAATTTATATTAATGCGATAATGAAATTATAATGCGCTAAGGTACAATTTTTTCTAAAAATAAAACGGTTGGATACCCCTCAGTATCCAACCGTTTTTATCATTGATTTTAGATGAATTTTATATTAATTTAATCCTTTGAGTTACTTTCTCTTGTAGCGGCTGCTACCAACGCTGCATATTCTGAAGGGCTCAAACCATCCAGACAGTATTGAACCGGATTGATAACATTGCCATTGAGGTGAACTTCGTAATGGCAGTGAGGTCCAGTTGATTGACCTGTCGAACCTATCAAACCGATGCGCTGTCCTTTTTTGACCTTATCACCTGCCTTTACATCTATGCGACTCATGTGTCCATAAAGTGTTTCATAGCCAAAACCATGACTGATGACTACGCATTTTCCATAGCCACCGCTATCATAATCTGCTTTGACGATAGTACCATCGCCTGTGGCTTGTATAGCTGTGCCTTGGTCGGCAGTGAAATCAATGCCTTTATGAAAACGTTGCACCTTATGTATAGGGTGAACGCGCCATCCAAATCCTGAAAGTGCATCCAAATGCGCTGCCAACAAATCGGCGCGAACGGGCTTAATGCTCGGAATAGATGAAATCATTTTCTCTTTTTCCTTTACCAACCGCGCAATTGTATCGAACGAGCGCGACTGCAAAGCAATCATACGGCTCATGCGCTCAATTTTCTCTTGAGTTGTAATAATGGTTTTTGCACTATTAAAATTTGCAAGATTGGCGTAAGGGTCGCGACCACCTGCACCACCACTGAATACTGAGGGGTCTATCGGGTCGGCGTTGAATGCCAAACGGAAGAGTTTAGCATCCCGCTGTTGTAGGCCTTCTATGGCTTTTTCATTAAGGTCATTTTGCTTTTGAACGGCTTCGTAGCGCAGTTTGAGCTGCTCGATTTCGTTGTTTCGCGCTTGCACTTCAGCGGAAGGGAAAAGCTTTTGCATGATAGGATAACAAAGGAGAGCCGTAACAATCAAAGCCGACACCATGCCAAAGACTTTTAATGACCGCTCTTTTCCGTTTGTTTCTAACTTTTCGTATTGTAGTGAGTGCGTGTTGTAAATGAATTTTTCCTTACTCATAGATTTAAATTGTGACCTTTTGAATGCTCGAACGAACAAATAAATAGGCGTTAAACAATGCGTCTTTTCGTAACGCGAGCGAATAACGAAGGCAAAACTAATATCAATAAAAGATATTGATACGCTTGCGATTGTTAAAGCTCGAAGTTCGACTAAGACTTTAACCGTTTTTTAACAGTTTCTTAACTTTTGGTGACTGTTTTGGTAAAAAAAACGGCAGCATTCGTTCCGCCTTAAATGACTGTGTAGTTAGATGTGGCAAGTACTATGCCTGTTCAATAAGTTGTTTGTTTCGCTTAAATTTGGCTTTAGGCTGCAAAAGCATTAAAAGCAAGTCAAAATTAATAAGTTTCACGAAACTTTCATCTATTAATTACTTTTTTTATGAAATTTTTATCTGAAATATGTGAAATTTTGAGATTTAATATCCCCTCCTGCCACGCTTCGCTCGCAGTGACAATTTCTCTATAAAAAAGGCTTTGCTACAATGGTTTTCATTGGGCAAAGCCTTTTGTTTTCATTATCAATAAAAAACACTATTTTTGTATAAAATCATATAAAATGACAGCAGTAGCCACAACTGATGAAAATAAAAAAATAACGGGTATTCCTGAAATACTTGTTTTTGAAGAGTTGAACGGACGCAAGATGTACCGCAAAGGCTACAAGTATGTCATTAACCAAACTAAAACTATTGAGGAAATTATGGGCTGTAGTAGTTTACAAGCGGCTATTGTATCGGTCTTATTGAGTTATCTTTATCG
>JAYUUR010000184.1:0-5086 GCA_043754475.1 Saprospiraceae bacterium
TTTGAAGCCTTCAAAAAAGACAATAACATCTCAAAACAGCAATTAGACGCTGTTTTTCAACTCATTATTTAAACATTGAAAAATCTTCGGAGTTTTCAGCTAATTATGTCTTCGTAAACTCTATTTCTATCAATGGTGGTCGGCAGCGGTCCAAAATGTGCTAATTTGAGTTCTGCCATTCTCCTGCCTGCTTTCGCCGCATCCATTATATGATACCCATCCAAGCGGGCTGTCAAGTAACCCGACCAAAACGCATCTCCTGCACCCGTTGTGTCTTTTACTTCAACTGGTCTGGTGGGTAAAAAATGAGACCCCTCAGTATTTGAAGCCACTTCACAACCATCGCCGCCCAATGTAATGCAAACCTCAGCAGCTCCAAGATTCAAGAAATACTGTGCTGCAGCTTTGGCATCTGTCAATTTTGAACTGTAAAGCCTTTCCCAATCTACTTCGCTGCATTTGACGAAAGCGCCATGACTACAAAATTCAGCAACCACGCGCTGGGCTTCTGCTTGATCATGCCATATTTTTTTAGCATAATTGACATCAATACTGAGTTTGCAGCCTAATTCGGCAGCTTTGCGTGCCCCCCTCAGTATATTCGTCTGTGCAGGTTTTTTACTTAATGCAAAACAAGTGGTATGAAATATTGAAACTGAATTCAATAATTTTTCATTCAGTTGCCCCATCGAAATTCGGCAATCAGCTCCCCGATAGGCTTCAAAATTGCTGACGTTTTTTGAGCGTGTCACCAATATCAAGGTTGTCATCTCATTTACTTGACGAAGGGATTTGGTTTCAAGCCCAAGACTTTTTACATATCCCATCAAATAATTGCCCATATCATCTTTACCAACAGTGGAAACGAGGCGTACTTTATTACCCAATCGTTTCATATTCATACATAAATTCGCCGGACTACCGCCTGGAATACGCTTGAACATTTCTACTTCATCCATCAATTCAGCAAAATCCGTAGAAATCATATCTATCAATAATTCGCCAACGCTTAGAATGTCAATTTTTCTATTTCTCATTAAAACTACCTGCTTCGGATTATAAATGATCATTCGTCCAACCTGAAAATATTGCCTTGGAATCTCAAAATATTGACATAACTGTTTTCATATTTTGAAATATTATTATTGGCATCATCTCCTGATGAAATAGCCCGGAAAACCGGATTGAAATAAAAGCGCGTGTGCAAAACGGATTGCTGCTCTCTATCCAAAAAGTAAGGAAATTTAGAACCATATTGCATCATCATTCTACCAATAAATAGGGTGCAATCGTAGCCTAAAAAGGCATCTGAATTGGGTAATTTACCATATTTTGATAAAAATTTATTTTTAAAATACTTGACATCAGGGCTGTTATTATCAATATAAGTAGAGCTACTGACGCGTACTTTCAAGGCTTCATACAAACCGTTGAGGGATTTATCGAAATCCATCCATTGAGGCATACCATACACAACCACTTGATTGCGGCGTGATGAAGCATTCAATTTCCTTAAAAATGTCGTAACAAATGCTTCATTCCAAGAAGGCAAAACAAAAACTGTTGTGCCTGTATTTTCGATATATGGTTCAATATTAAAATTAAAATCATCATCAATGCGCCATTCTTCATATTTCGCATTGCTGTACATTTTATTAGCATCCTCAAAATAGCTAAAACGCGCCACTTCATTGTCCTTAGTCCGCCCTGCTAATACCACTTGGGCAGTGCCATAATGTGATTGAATATGTCGCACAATATTATTGCAATGCATTTTCAAACTCGGCTTCACTTGTACAAAATTAGGATTAAACCCTTCAATATCGCCTGTCGGAAAATAAGGGGAAACAACGGTCACATTATTACGGCTTGAAAAAGCAACGGCTGACACAACGCCTTCCTTTTCAACAGGTCCGATTATAACATCGGCTCTCGAAACTTCGTAACGACTGGATACGCTGTTGAAATCACCCCTCGAATCCATGACATTTACATTCAATTTCACGGGCAATTTCGATAAAGTATCAAATGCCATTTTTGCGCCCGCATAAAAATCCAAAGCAAATTGAGCTTTAGCAGGATTAACTCCCTCAGTATATTTGTCGGAATTGAAAGGCAGCAACAAGGCTAAATTATAGGACTCCTTCGTGCCTACACCACCTGTAGTGGGAGTAGTAGGCGTTGTGACGACTGTTCCATCTGCAATTACTACCGGCGATGGCGGCATTTGCCCGGTAGAAGTTATGGGTGGTTTGGCTCTTGGATCTACTTTCCAACGAACGGAATCCACCAAAACCACTCTGCCTGTATTAGGATTGATTGGATCGTCGTCTTTCTTTTTATCTTTTTTTGGAGCAGTTGTTTCTGCTTTTTTGAAAAGGTCGCAAGAAGTAGTTGTTAAAGTCAGTGCGACAAGGAAAAGTACCCCCCTCAGTATGTTGTTGTTAAATTTCATTATTGTGGCTTGTTTCATAAATGCGTGAGTTTGTTTTTGATAGTAGATTTTCATAGTGTTACAAATCTAAGTAATTTTAAAAAATAAGTGAAATTTTTAATTAAAAAATTAAAAAATCCCTTCTATTCCCATTCAATTGTCGCTGGTGGCTTGGTTGAAATATCAAATACCACCCGATTAATACCTTTTACACTATTGATAATGTCAGTCGAAATTTCTGCTAAAAAATCGTAAGGCAACCTTGACCATTCTGCTGTCATGCCATCCATCGAATTCACAGCGCGTAAGGCAACAGCTTGTTCGTACGTGCGCTCATCGCCCATGACACCCACTGAATAAATAGGTAAAAGAATCGTGCCCGCTTGCCACACTTTGTCATATAAGCCATGCCGTTTCAAACCATTAATATATATGGCGTCGGCATCTTGCAAAAGGCGTACTTTTTCAGGCGTAATATCGCCTAATATGCGAATCCCCAGACCCGGACCTGGGAACGGATGCCGATAAAGTATATTTTCAGCTAATCCCATCTCCTTGCCTACTCTCCGCACTTCGTCTTTGAAAAGAAAACGCAAGGGTTCTACTATTTTCAATTTCAAAATATCAGGCAAACCACCTACATTATGGTGAGATTTAATCGTGACTGAGGGACCATGTACGCTAATCGACTCAATCACATCGGGATAAATAGTGCCTTGAGCTAACCATTGAATGTCTTTAAATTTTTCAGCTTCTTCTTCAAAAACTTCTATAAATGAGCGTCCAATGGCTTTGCGTTTGGCTTCGGGTTCAGAAATACCTTTTAAAGCATCATAGAATTTTTGTTTCGCATTTACGCCTTCCACATTCAAACCCATATGTGCGTAAGAATCCATCACTTCTTCAAACTCATTCTTTCGAAGCAAACCATTGTCTATAAAAAAGCAATACAAGTTTTTACCAATGGCTTTATGCAATAACAACGCCGCCACACTCGAATCCACACCACCTGACAATGCCAATAAAACATGCTCTTCGCCTATTTTTTGACGCAATGATTCGACCGTTTCCTCTACAAAAGATTTAGGCGTCCACTCGCCACTGCAACCCGCTATATCGATAACAAAGTTTTTCAAAATCTTCAAGCCATCCAAGCTATGCGTTACCTCAGGGTGAAATTGGATACAATACAAAGGCATTTCACCTTTTTTCGTAGTCTTTTTAAAAGCGGCGATAGCACCCCCCTCAGTATTTTGAGTTAAATCGGCAGTATCTGCTAATAATTTAAAACCCTCAGGCAACACCTTTACCGTATCGCTGTGCGACATCCACACTTGCGAATGGGATTTGATGCCTTTGAAAAATTTATCTTTTTTATAAATATTATTCAACATCGCCTTGCCGTACTCCCGTTTATGGGATTTGCCAACCGTGCCACCAAAATATTGCGCTGTCAATTGCGCGCCATAACAAATGCCTAAGACAGGTTTCTTACCCACTATTTTGCTCAAATCTGCTTTCAAAGCATTTTCATCTAAAACAGAAAACGGACTACCACTCAGTATCACCGCTTTGATGGAGGCATCCAATTCAGGGATTTTGTTGTAAGGCACAATTTCGGAATAGACATTTAATTCTCTAATGCGGCGGGCAATCAATTGTGTATATTGAGAGCCGAAATCTAAAATAAGCACTTTTTCTTTCATGCGCGCAAAGATAGAATTTTGATTTGGTTTAATAAATATTGGATGAAAAATTGTAGTGTTTACATTTATTTTATATTTTTAGGCTTGAAAAACTCATTTTAAATAACTTTTTTAAATTTTCTATTTATGGATAACAACTATTTAGACTCAGAATTAAATGAAAAAGCTCAATTCACCGCTTATGCAGGATTTTGGCAACGCTTCGTAGCTGCCTTAATCGATGGCATTTTACTCTACATTGTTCAGTTTATTGTTTTAGCTGTCTTTGGCGTTTCTGCTTATGCAACTAATCCAGAAGCATTACAGGATGGCATTCCTACAAGTTTAATCTTTGCTTACATCGTTATATTAGGTGCCAATGTCGCCTATTATGCCTATTTAGAATCCAGCGAAAGACAAGCAACTTTTGGAAAACAAGCAATGGGAATAGTCGTAACAGATATGAATGGCAATCGCATAACGCTGTTAAATGCTATCGGTCGCTACTTCTCAAAAATTCCATCAGCCTTAATTTTGATGATTGGTTATTTCATGCAACCCTTCACTGAAAAAAAACAAGCCTTGCATGATATGATTGCAGGCACTTTGGTTTACAAAAAGTAAATAGCTTTTCCTTTTAATAAAAGAAAGAAGCCCGATAGTTGAAGAACTATTGGGCTTTTTGCTTTTGAGACATTAATATGCGGCATAAAACTTTGCCATAATGCCCTCGTCTTGTTGTCAGTTAGCGACATTTTCAATCGTTTACCGATTAATTTTTTGGATGATATGGTTTGCATTCTGTTTTGCATTTTAAGCCATTTGATTGATATTCAAGGCTCTATACTGAGGGGGTATTGACTAAACTTCTACTGAAAACTCCGAAGATTTTTTAAAGCCATAGCAAAAGGGTTAAAACAGGTATTTTTGCAAGGAAAACACATGAAATGCTAATTGAAAAATCCTG
>JAYUUR010000185.1:0-5072 GCA_043754475.1 Saprospiraceae bacterium
AAAAACTCCGCTGTTTCACTCAATACCAAAAAGCCATGAGCAAAACCTCTTGGAATATAGAGTTGTTTTTTATTCTCAGCACTCAAAACAATGGAGAAAGATTGACCATACGTCGGTGAGGCTTCACGAATATCCACTACCACATCTAGCACTTCGCCTTCTATGCAGCGCACTAATTTGGCTTGTGCATAAGCGCCGCGCTGATAATGCAGCCCCCTCAGTACACCGCGTGTTGAACGGCTTTGATTGTCTTGGACAAATACAGAATTGATGCCTGCTTTTCGGAAAACATCGTAGTTGTAGCTTTCAAAAAAATGGCCTCTATCGTCACCCCAAATTTTGGGTTCAAATATTGTTAAGCCTTCAATGCCCGTTTCGATGAACATGTCTTGAGATATTGTGATATTGTGATATTGTGTTAATCGTTTAATTTTAGGACTTCAATAAACGCCGTTTGAGGAACTTCTACTGAACCGAATTGGCGCATTTTCTTTTTACCTTCTTTTTGTTTTTCCAATAATTTACGTTTACGGGAAATATCACCGCCGTAACATTTCGCCGTCACGTCTTTACGCATAGCAGAAATGGTTTCGCGAGCAATAATTTTAGCACCGATAGCTGCTTGAATCGGAATCATAAATTGGTGGCGCGGTATCAATTCTTTCAATTTTTCACAAAGGCGACGACCAACCGATTCCGCCTTAGAACGATGTACAAGCGCAGAAAAAGCATCAACATTATCACTATTTAATTTAATGTCTAATTTGACAATATCCGACTGCCGATAACCTATTGGATGATAATCAAAAGAGGCGTATCCCCTTGTAACTGACTTTAATTTATCGTAAAAATCAAAAACAATTTCAGCCAAAGGCATTTCAAAAACCAACTCCACCCGCGTAGTAGTGAGGTAGGTTTGTTTTTTCATAAAGCCCCGTTTATCCATACAAAGCGTCATAATAGTACCAATATACTCTGGTTTTGAAATGATTTGCGCTTCAATATAAGGCTCTTTAGCATATTCTAAAGCCGATGGATCGGGCAATTCAGCCGGTTGGCGTATCATAAATTCCTGCGAACCCGTCTTGGTCAATTTAGCATAATATGACACGTTGGGAATGGTAACGATGATGTCTTGGTCGAACTCCCGACGCAAACGTTCAGTCACGATTTCCAAATGCAACATGCCCAAAAAGCCGCAACGGAAACCGAAACCCAAGGCAGCCGAAGTTTCAGGCTCGAATATCAAGGACGCATCATTGAGTTGCAATTTTTCAAGGCTATCTCTCAAATCTTCAAAATCATCATTATCAATCGGATAAATACCGGCAAAAACCATCGGTTTCACCTCCTCAAATCCGATGACTCCCTCAGCAGGGCGCGCTGCATGAGTAATCGTATCTCCTACTTTTATTTCTTTCACCGATTTTACGCCCGTAATGACATAGCCGACATCACCCGCTTTCAACTCCTGTTTGGGCATCAAGCTCATCTGTAAAATGCCCAATTCATTGGCATCATAATCATTGCCTGTATAGATAAAACGGACTTTATCGCCTTTGCGTAATGTCCCATTTAAGATACGATAATAGGCAATTATTCCTCTAAATTGATTGAAAACAGAGTCAAATATAAGGCATTGCAGCGGTGCATCAGGGTCGCCTTTCGGTGCTGGAATTCGATTGACGACGGCTTTCATAATCTCTTCAATACCAATGCCCGCTTTACCACTCGCCAAGACAATTTCCTCTTTTTTACACCCAATTAATTCAATAATTTGGTCAGACACCTCATCAATCATGGCGGCTTCCATGTCTATTTTATTCAAAACAGGGATAATCTCAAGGTTGTGCTCCAATGCCAAAAAGAGGTTGGAAATCGTCTGCGCCTGAATGCCTTGCGTAGCGTCCACGAGCAAAAGCGCGCCTTCGCAAGCGGCGATTGAGCGCGATACTTCATAACTAAAATCGACGTGACCGGGCGTATCAATGAGGTTGAAAGTATAGCGAACCCCGTCAGTATGGTCGTAATAAATTTGGATAGCGTGGCTCTTGATGGTGATACCGCGCTCGCGTTCCAAGTCCATATCGTCGAGGGCTTGAGCTTGCATATCTCGTTCAGAAATGGTCTTTGTGAACTCTAATAAACGGTCGCTCAGGGTACTTTTTCCATGATCAATATGAGCGATTACACAGAAATTACGAATATTTTTTTGAATAGACATCTATTATCACAGATTTAGAGTGATTTTCTTAATTAAAACCTAAAATTTTGCGGCGCAAAGATACATAAAATTGAACGGATACTGAGGGGGTATGTTTTTATTTATTTTGAATATCTGAAATTTGTACCTTTGAAATTGAAATAGTAAAATTATGATTAATTATAACCCGAAGGATTGGTTCATTTTTATTTTTCGATTTCCCAAAGAAGATACTTTTAGGAAACTGATACCGTTGATGATTGCCATATCTATTTATACTTTTTTGATAGCGTATGTCGAGATGAGCGTATTGAAATTAGGACAAGACAGCCATGCCCGCAACGTCACTTTATTGCATAATTTATTGGGTTTTGTCTTGTCCTTGCTCTTGGTTTTTAGAACCAATACTGCCTACGACCGTTGGTGGGAAGGGCGCAAATTATGGGGCAGCTTAACGAATAATAGCCGAAATTTAGCCCTAAAATTATCGCCTATGCTCACTGACGAAGAAGATAGGGCATTTTTTAAAAATATCATTTCGTCCTACGCCGATGTTTTGAAAGCCCATTTGAGGAGTGAAAAACGCCGGATAGAGTTGTTCGACCCGGTCGTAAAAAAAAGTAAAAAACCGACCATAGAGATAGATGAAACCAAGCACATTCCTAATCAAATTGCTCGATTAATGTTTGAAAAAGTGCATTTTTTATTGCAAGAAGGGAAAATCACCGGCGAACAATTGCTGTTTTTAAACAATGAATTATTGGCTTTTACGGACATTTGCGGGGCTTGCGAACGCATCCGAAATACACCCATCCCATTTTCCTATTCGATGTTTATCAAAAAATTTATCTTCTTTTATGTCATGACTTTGCCGATTGGCTTTGTCTTCAGCTTGGGCTATTATGCCATATCTGTCGTCACTTTTATTTTCTATGTTTTAGCAAGTTTAGAGTTGATAGCAGAAGAAATCGAAGAGCCTTTTGGCAAAGATGGGAATGACTTACCGCTTGATAAAATGGCGCATAATATAGAAAAACATGTTGCTGAAATACTTGAACCTGTAAGGGTTTGATACTGAGGGGGTGTTCAATAATCAAATAAAGCATTCATAGTCAATTCATTTTGAATACTGGATGTGGCATATTGATTGGGTTTTAATCCATGAGTTGTCAGCAAGGTTAGAAATATGGATTTTTTAGTAGCTGTAGCATCTTTAAATGACTGAATTTTATTCCTTAATAAAGCATCATATTCTTTCGTAATGGTGATTTGATTGATAGAGTATTTTATTTCAAATAAATTAATCACTTGGTCTCTTCTATCAATCACTAAATCTATTTGACTGCCTTTTTTATCAGATTCTCCTTTCGTAAGCCAAGAGTAAGTGGTGCTTGAAACGCCCCCGATATTCAATGCCCTTTTGATTTGGGGTACATGAGCGAAGCATATTTGTTCAAAAGCAAGACCCGACCAAGCTCTGAAAGCGGGGTTATCAATATCATTGAGCCACATATTAGGTTCATATTTTCCTGCTTTCATGATAAACCTAAAATAGAAAAGCGTATAAAAATCAGAAATAGAATAGACTAAATTGGTTTTTTTTAAGCCGAATTTTTGAAAAGATGTAATAAACCCACTTTCTTCCAATTCATTTAAGACCTTACTGATACCGCCGCCTGACGAAAAATCAGTTTGTTTTATCAATTCATCGCGCGTTAAAGCACCGCCTTTTTCAAAAATGGTTTTTAAAACTCGCTCATGTTTATCCGCATTTTTGAATAAGGATGAAAAAATATAACTAAACTCAGTCCGCAATTTTCCATCATTCCTAAAACACAAATCTTCTATATTCTGCATCGCACTTTTACCCCCTTCCACTTGGTCTAAATAAAAAGGAATACCACCCATGACCATGTACAATTGAATGATTTGATAACGGTCTAAAACAATATTTTTAGCCTTAAAATAGGCTTCGGTCTCTTGCAGATTAAAAGGTTCGAGCTTCAAGCGTTCTGTTACTCGATTGTACAAACCGCCTGTGTTTTTTATCAAATTATTAATCATCCAAGAGGCTGCCGACCCACAGACAATGAGTAGCACATTGTCTTGTGCACTCGCCCACGAATTCCAGAAAAATTCAAGCCCCATCATAAAATCCGACTTTTTCGTATCCATCCACGGCATTTCGTCAAAGAAAAGTATGCACTTTTTATTGGATTTGGTACGCTCCAATTCTTTGATTAATAGATTAAACGCCACCAACCAATTTTCAGGCACACCATGATTTTCTGAAAAATAATTGTTAATAAAAATCGTAAAATTGGTCAATTGTTGTTGGGTATTGCCTTTAGCTAAACCTGTGGTATAAAAATCAAACTGATTGTTGAAATATTCTCTTATCAGAAATGTTTTGCCCACGCGCCGTCTGCCATACACTGCCAAAAATTCAGATTTAGATGAACCCACCAGTTTATCTAATCTTTCCATTTCCCGTTTCCGCCCGATTAATGTCATCTGCTTGATATTTATTGATTATTCGCCAAAAGTACAAAATAATGTGAGTTTTGGCGAATAATAAATAACATTTCTCGCCAAAATAATAAAATAATGTCAGTTTTGGCGAATAATTGATGACATTATTCGCCAAAGTGTAATAAAAAAAGCGGTGTCACCTTTTCGTCACACCGCTTTTTTATTGAAAATTATAGTAAAACCTACGCCCTCCCCAAATCATGCAACAGCTTAAAATGAGAATGCACAGCCGTACTGATGCGCGGAAACTCGACATACGAAACGCCGTATTCGCTGCACACTTGTTTCACTATCCAACTGATTTTAGGGTAATGAATATGACTGACTGAGGGGAATA
>JAYUUR010000186.1:0-15390 GCA_043754475.1 Saprospiraceae bacterium
AAAACCTTGCAGATAATTTGAGAAGTGCAAGATTTTTCCTTTGTATAATATTGATTATCAATTAGTTACAATTTTAAATACTTTTTCAGCAGACCCTAAGTAATGATTTTATTCAAAATCAACAATCCTTCTCATAATCATTTTACGGAGCTCATCTTTACAACTGCTTCTTAGAATTTTGATAGACTTTGGTTTACTTATACCAAAACTATTACTATAATCTTCGAAATTTACAAATTGCCCGTCAAATTTAAATCTAAACATAGAGTGGGCTCTATTACAATCTAATGGATCATGTATTAGGCACATTTCAACGATATATTGCTTTTCATTAAAATCAACATTTTGAGGCTCAACAAATATCTTTTTAGCTTGCGTATGAAAGTCTATCTTATTAATTGACAATTCTAACACGTCGAAACCTTTATAGCGAGTATTTTCTGAATCTGTAATATTAATTAAGGTGTCTTCGGGAAAACTAAATAATAGCCCACTTTTGCCACTTCTATTCACGGAAACGTCAGCTAATTTAATAGAAAGAAAAGGATTGTCATTATCTTTTAATATATCCTCTTTTTTTCTTCTCCAATACAATTTTTCTTCATGAAAGAAATTATATATGATAGTTTTCCCGTCCCAATGTAAGCGTTTGGGTACGTGTGATAACTGACATCGTTGTTTAACCCTTAAACTATTACTTCTCCTTAACACGAGTTGGAAAAGGAGAAGTAATGAAAGAAAAATTAATAAACAATTCATATTTAAGCAAAAATAAATATGGTATTAAATTGAAAAGAAATCAGAGATATGAGTAGGGGGATTTAATTCATCTTTTTCATAAAATTGTCTCCAACCTTTTTCTTTGTAACCAGAGAAACTGACCATAGAATCTCCATCAATATCAATTACAATATCATAAATTCCTTTATTTGATTTCCTGTAAATAACGACTTCATCATCAGATGCTTTGTCAAGCTTTACATCGGATAAAAGAATAGGGTCTTGAGATATAAATGATTGTAAGTAAGACAATACTCTATTAAGAACAGAAAGCTGATCACAAGTAATACTATTATTACTCATGAAATTACTAAATAAGAAATCTAAACTTTTTTGATAATTATTATACAGAATTGGTATATAATCATCATAAGCATAAGCACTTTTGTATTTTTCGTCAAAATCTGTTTTACCATCATTGAATACCTGTTCTAAACGATGAGCTTTAATATTTATGTATGATGGTATTGTAGGAATAGCTGGACTAAACATTATATAGATTTTTAGTTTTTTCAGTAATTGAGTTAAAAAAAATATTATTTTTAAATGCTCTCAAATCGTTAAATAATATCCATAAATTGGTATCATTAATTGATAAGGAATCGAAATTTTTCATTACATTAATATCTAATGTTATTTCTACTATATCTTGATTTAATGTAAAAAACTCTGTTACAACGGAATTCAAACCCTTGATAGGTTCTGGAATTTTAATTTGCAAAAAATATCCTTCTACTACTGTTGTTATAATATCAGGAATATCAGGAAGTAAAGTTAGGTAATCATGGAAAGTTTCGCCGTTTTCGAATTTTATTCCCATAACATTAATATATCTAACACTAATTTGTTTAATCTGCATTTGAGGAAATAGAATACATAATTCACTCCAATATATTTTAGTTTCGGAAATTAGATGTTCCCAGCTTTGGTAAGGTTCGACACGATGAAAACTTACAGAATTCAAATTTAGTTTAATGTATTTTTTTTTATCCTCAGAGACTAGCATATATCCTACATGTTCAGTATTTTTAATAACTTCCTCTTCTTCGATTTTAACTGTACTCTCGAATTGTGGTTTTTTATTAGGATAATTTCCTTTTGCTTTATCGCAAAATTTATCTAAATCCTCCAGTTTAATACCTAATGGATGGGAAAAAGCAATACTAATTAAAGCTTCTTTTATGGGAGGATTTTTCAATTTTAAATTTGGCAACATAATTTAAATCCGACTTCATTTAATTTAATTCAAACAAATGTATCAAATATTTTTAGATATTTTCAAATATTTAACAATTTTTTAATTTTTTTTATATGTATTAGATTTTTAATTTATTCTTTTTATTAAGGAAGCAAAAAATAAACCAAATACATAACATTAAAAGTGTCTTGTTTGTTATATTATCTAAAATAACTCGGTTTATAGAGAAATTTGAAAGATAATCAATATGAAATTGTTCAAAAAGTAGAATTTCTCTCAACTCGTAAAATAAACTTAAATCATAAAAAAATAATTTGGGTGTACTCGGGCAGCGACATAGTGAAACGATTAAAGGTTTCGACATAAAAGAAAAGCACCCCCTCAGTATCTCCAATGAAAATACTGAGGGGGTGCTGTTTTTGAGAGTGTTATACCTTATTTTAAAATAATTGGATGAAAAATCATATCAAGCATAATGAGACTAATTTTAGGGTTACAAATTTACATGGCGTTGCCATCCTTGTTGGCGTATGGCTTCTATTGTACGGGGTTTATTTGCCCACATACCAAATAAACTTGAAGGGTCTAAGGATTTATCCCCTTTTGTAAATTTCATCGTTTTTTTAGGATTTTTTTTAGACTTCGGCGACAATGTATCAGAAATAATACGAACACTATCCAATTTGAGCGTTTGGAAAAAAAGTAAAATTCTTTCTAATTCATTTTGTGATGATACTTCTATCGTTACTTTCATTTCAGTATTATTTTTTACAAAGATAGGCTTTAATCCATTATTGACAAACTAACTATCTCTTTTATCCGCAATAATCAAAGTAGAAGGTATATCCGATAGCCATAAACTTTTAGTATCCACCAATTTTTTCCAACTGTCTAAACTGATAAGCATTAAATCTTGCTCTTCGAGAAAAGCCTTGTTGAAGGCTGTTTCATTCCGAATGGCAATATGATTGGGGGCATTTTGCTCAATGGCTCTTATGCGCTCTTTCAATTCCGCATTATTTTTAAGTTGCCCGATGGCATCAATGATGATGATTTGTACACCTGCATTATAAATCAATTTTTGAGCGTATTGAATCAAATAATCGTCTTGAGCATCAAAAATCGGTATAAATAAATGCTCAATTTGAGTCAAATTTTTATTGATTAAAATACCGACAGGCACTTGGGATTTTGAAATAATCAATCGCGTGCGCTCATCAAAAGGCGAATCGGTAAACAGCTTTTCTCTGCCAGTAACAGTATTGAGTAGATTTTCAGGATTAATAATGCGCGTCGTGAAGCCTAATATTTTACCTAAAAGGCTGCCTTCAAAAATGGATTGTCCTAAACCGATTAATAGCAAATCATAGTCGCCTTTGTTGGCAACATCTGCAATATCCGTTTCAATATCATTGGATGCCTTGAATAAAGTCGTAATTTTTTTATTCAATCGGTTCGATTCTTCTATGATGGGCATAAAACTTTCCTTTTCGTATTCTTCAATATTGTAGGGGTGCAATTCATTGGCGGGTGTGAGGTGCATGGCAGTTAACGCGGCGTTGCCATTCAATTTTTGAATCATACTATTGGCTAATCTAAGGAGTAAACGCCCTGTTTCGGGGTTGCCAAATGAAATCAAGATTTTATATTTTGCCAAATCTCTAATCTCTTGTGGGATAAAGGCTGTTTTCGTTTTGAAAAACCAATTAATCATATCCAAAGCGGGACCTGTCATGATAGTCGTTACTAAAGCCATAATAACCATCATGGTAAAAATGGTTGGAGTCAATACCCCTAAATCGAAGCCAATATTCAAAACCACCAATTCCATCAGTCCCCGCGTGTTCATTAATGCACCGATAGTCAGACTGTCTTGCCAATTTTGCCCAACAAATTTTGCTGCCAATGTACTGCCTAAGAATTTACCAACAACTGCTACGAGAATTATCAAACCCGTAATTTGCCATAAGTAAATATCATTCAATAAGCCAATTTCAGTCCTCAATCCAGTAAAAACAAAGAACAGTGGGAGCAATAAAACCAGGGCTACATCTTCAATTTTTTCAATAAAAATATTTCTAAACTTGATGTTTTCAGGCATAATAACCCCTGCCATAAATGCCCCAAAAAGAGCGTGAATACCAATGACTTCGGTTAAATAAGATGAAATCAAAAGCACTAAAAAGAAAATAGCAACAATCGGTTTGCCTAAATTTTCACGGGAGGTATGTAGGTCGCCTATTCTTTTTAAAAAAGGTCGAATGAGCATAAGCATTACAAAAACATAAGCAATCGCCAATACAATGACATACAATGAACTCACCAGCGATCCTGCTTTTACAATAGCGATGACAGCCGCTAAAATGCACCATGCCGTAATATCGTCGGCTGCTGCACAAGTGATGACCACTGCGCCTAATGTTGTTTTATGAATATTCCGTTCTTGAACAATTCGAGCTAAAACAGGAAAAGCCGTGATGCTCATTGCAATGCCCATGAATAGACCAAATGAAGTAAATTGAATGCTGGGAGGAGCAAAAGTTTGATAAATATAGTATGCTAAACACATGCCCAAGGCAAAAGGGAAAATAATACTCGCATGGCTAATGACAACTGCCTCACGGGCTGTGTTCCTTAAAACTTTCAAATCAAGCTCCATGCCGACCACATACATGAAAAGTATTAGCCCTATTTGGCTTAAAATTCTGAGATTATCAAGCGATGATACAGGAAATAATGTAGCGGAAAAGGCAGGATAATACAATCCAATCAATGAAGGACCCAAAACGATTCCTGCGATGATTTCGCCAATGACAGAAGGCTGTCCGATTTTTTTAAAAATCCAACCAAACAATCTTGCCGCTAAAATAATGGTAACAATTTGAGCCAAAAGGATGGCTAAAGGGTGCTTTAAATTGTGCACCAGTGCATCCATAAATTCTGCCCACTGGGTTTTCCCTGTTTGAGGGATAACTATATTTCGACCTATTTCCAAGTCTGCACCTTCTACAATAATCCAGTAAATTAAAATAGAAAAGACGCTTATTGTACTGATATAAAAAAAGCTATTTTTAAATTTATTCATATTTCATTCAATTTAACCCGAAATTGAGTTTTTAAGTGTGCAATATAGACATCCCCCTCAGTTTATTGGATATTTTATTTGAAACAGTCAAACTCAAAGTGCTGTCTGAAAATTCAAAAACAATTAAAATAAAGGCATCAGAGCTTTGTAAATCAGCATTTTTAAAAGTATTTTCAATCAGATTCAAAGCAAACTCAATTTCATCCTTAGGCGTTACGAATGTATGACGGCTTTCATATAAAATATAGTCCAGCACATTGGCTAATTTATCCAACGCAAAATAGGTTTGATAAGCATGAGATTGGATAGAGTTGAGAATATTTTTAAAAAGATGTGGATTCAGTTTTGATTCAAGGGTTTCCAATTGCAGATTATTTACCCTGCTTTCAAGGCTTTTGAAATGAATTTCTGCTTCCTTTTTCTTATTTTCAAGTTTTTTTAACCTTATAATTAGATAAATGACCGCCCAAGCGAGCAGTAAGACAATACTTAATGCGAGATAAAAATACTTTATTGAAATAAGCGAATCAAGTGGTATTTGGTAGATATTTGCTTGTTTTGTAAATAAAAAAATGATTTTATAGAAATTTTTATTGTATCTTTGCAGTGAGCGAGCTGAGGTTCGCTAACCACGTAAGGAGAGTTGTCGAAAGGCAGTTCTCCTTAATTTTTATCTATAAATTGATACTTACCCGTGAGGATTACTTGTCTGTCAAGCTGAAAAAGCTGTTCTCCTTTTACAATCCAAATTATTTTTATTGAAGTGTATATCTTAACTGCCGCATATAAAGCACCACGCAATTGTTCATTACTGATAGATTGATTTATATGAATAAGTAGTTTATCAGCTTTTTTATAAGCTAAACGAAAATGATTAATAATGGCATTCTTTATGTTTTTAGCGTGTGATAGCTGTTTTATTTCAAATAAGTCCTCATTAATTTGTACATCTACAGATTTTAAATGTGGTAGTTCTTGAAGTAAAACAACTCGATAACCTAACTTTTTTAATATTATACAAACTGGTATTTCTTCTGAAAAAGCCGAAGGTGCATGTTGTCTGTGTAAAACAAGGAATCCTCCCGATTTTTTATCAAAGCCAAGCGAATTCGGAAATTTCATAAAATCTTTGAAAAGAGAAGTTGCCTTATCGGTAGTCTTTAAAAAATCTGAAGGAGATAATGCTTCAAAAATTTTGAAGTTATGTTTTTTCATAGTTGTTTTTAAATAAAAGCAGAAGGTAATATTTTCTACAAGCGTGTCAAAAAGCTTTTCAATATTCCATCAAATATCTCTGTCCCATTCTGAGCGCGCTTGTTTAAGGTAAATGAGAAATTTATCTGCTTCTTCAGGAGTCAATAAACCTCTAAAACGAGCCATATTATTCACCTTAGCCGGTTTATCCTCTACTTTTTCTATTCCTTCTATCAATTCTTCTTTGGCATAAAGAAATATCTCAATCTCTTTACCAATATAACTATTCGGAATAGTCAATTGGAGTTGATTGTTTTGTGGAATGACAACTGTTTTAATCATTTTACAATTTCAATTTATTTTTAAAATGGTTTTATTGACTTCAATAATACAAATATACAAAGTAAAAGCGGTTAAATAAAATCAGAAGACACCCCCTCAGTATTTCTAAGCAAAATACTGAGGGGTGCCATCCATCCCATCAAGTCACTATACTTTTCAAAGCCTTGACAAACACATCCAATTCATCCGTTGTCGTATATAGATGAGGCGTGATGCGGACACCTTGCACATTCGCATAATCAATCGCGACTGTCCATATTTTATATTTTTCTAAGAGGGTTTTGGCTAAAATACCTGGCTTTAGGTTGGTAACGCCAACATTAGCAATGCCGCAAGCCCTTTGTGTATCGGCAGGTGTATTGACCGTAATACCTTTTATGTTGCGGACTTGTTTTGTCCAATATTCTTGTAAAAAACGGAGGCGTGCCTCTTTGCGTTGACTGCCAATTTTTTCATGAAATTGAATAGCATCGACAATAGTTAAATCCGTATGTACAGGATGCGTGCCTGTATGATTGAGTTTACGAATATCATCATCTGCATAACCAGTATCAGCGAACATGCCCCAAATGTTCTTGATTTTCTCTTTTTTTACGTATAAAATGCCCGCTCCCAAAGGACAACCCAACCATTTGTGCAAACTCGATGCATAATAATCGCAGCCTAAATCATTGATTTTGAAATCAATATGGGCAAAAGCATGAGCACCGTCCACAATCACTTCTACACCATGCCGATGTGCCATATCGCATATTTTTTTAACGGGTAAAATATGACCAGTGATATTGACCATGTGGCAAACCATAAGCAAACGGGTTTTAGGGCTGATCGCTTTTTCATATAAATCCACAATTTCCTCATCCGATTGTGGATGATTCGGTAACGAAATAATTTTGTTGACGATGCCATATCGCCGAGCTTGTTGCTTAAACATGTCGAGCATAGCCCCATAATCCTGCAACGCCATGACGGCTTCATCACCCGCTTTCCAATCCATACCTGCTATGACGGTATCGATAGATTCGGTGGTATTGCGCGTGAGGGCTAACTCTTCAGTGGCACAGCCAAGCATTGTAGCTAATTTTTGGCGGACGGCTGTTTTATCATCAAACTGCCGCGTCCGCATATAATACGAAGCTTGATAATTAACCTCCTTCACATGACCGATATACGCCTTCAAAACCTCTTCCGATTGCATCGAATAATACCCATTTTCAAGGTTGATATAATCGGGTTTGAGGCGGTATGCTTTGCGGATGTTGCTCCAAAAGTCTTCTTTTTGAGCCAATTCTTCAGGCGTGAGATGCGCTATTCTAGAAAATGACTTTTCTAATGTTTCAAAAGGCAAGAGGGTGAAAACAGCACCTACACCTGCTATATTTTTTAGAAATGCCCGTTTGGAATTTTGCATGGAAGTTGAATTTTAGAGAATTAAAAAGACTCTAAAATACGTGAATTTTTTTATTTTCTCCCTATATTGCCTTGAATATCAAGCAAGAAACATTTATGAAACCACTCTACACCTTCTCTTTTCTCTTTTTATTAAAATTAAGCACCCTAAATGCTCAAAAAACCATCACGATATGCGAAGGAGATTCTACGCAATTGAATACCGCTATCGCTGGATTAGATTATTCATGGCAAACGACTGAGGGGTTGAGCAATCCTAAAATTCGCAATCCGTTTGCCAAACCCACTCGAACCACCACTTATATCAGCACCGTGTACAGCCTTCAACAAAATATCTTGTCCAATTCTGATTTCACGCAAGGCAATACGGGTTTTACGAGCGATTATACCGTCTCTAATAATGCTGGCAGTGGGCATTATCTCGTCACGAACAATGGACCCAAATCGTGGTGGGTAGGGTTTAGTGCTTGCAATGACCATACTTCGGGCGCGGGAAATATGATGCTTGTGGACGGTGCTTCTTCACTCAACCAAAATGTATGGTGTCAAGAAATTGCTGTGAAGCCCAATACGGATTATGCGTTTTCGGCTTGGTTGCAAAATATATGTACTTGTGGTTCTACGCCACGTCTGCAATTTGGTATTAATAGCGTTAATTTGGGAACAATAATTAACGTCACAAACATCAATTGTCAATGGAATCAGTTTTATGAAATATGGAATTCGGGCAATAATACAACCGCTAAAATTTGCCTTTTAAATCAAAATACGAATCCCAACGGGAATGATTTTGCCATTGATGACATTACCTTCACGCCTGTCACGCCATCGCACGATACCATCATTGTGAATGTTATTCCGAAGTCTCTGACAACCATTAATAGTAATATTTGCAAAGGCGATTCCCTATTTTTCAATAATCGTTTTTATAAGACAGCAGGCGTTTATGATAAAATACTTAGAAACATTAAGGGCTGCGATAGCATTGTCAAATTAAACCTCACTATTCGCACACCTGCCTACGAAATAACTCGATTTGACTCTATTTGTAAGGGAGAAAGCTACAATTTTGCTGGAAACGTTTACAATACTGAGGGGGTATATGCCCATTGTTTTAAAGCAGCATTGGGGAGTGATAGTATCGTGACAGTGCATTTGAATTTTTATCCCAATTATTCTATGGTTCAAAAAGCGATTATTTGCTTTGGCGATAGCCTTAAAATAGGTCAAAATTTTTATAAAAAAACAGGGAATTATGCCATAAAATTAAACTCTATAAAAGGTTGTGATAGCACAATTAATTTGAATTTAACTGTACTACCTGAAAATATCCGCACTCAAAAAGTGTACATATGCAGTGTCGATACTTATAAAATAGCGGATAGCACTTATAAAAAAACGGGCATTTATCGAAATATACTGAGGGGGTATCAATGCGATAGTATTGTCATCACCGACTTAGAAGTGTTTATAAAATGGACTGAAAAAATTGATACCACTATCTGCGCCACTCAATCATTAAAAGTTAATAATAAAATATATAATCAAACAGGGCATTATCGAGATACTATCCCACGCCCGTACCGCTGCGATACCATTTTTGATATTCATTTGACGGTCTTGCCCCTGCCTTTTCGTATGCAAAATATCACTTTATGCAAAGGCGAATCTTTCAAAATCAATAATAAAACCTATAATAAGACAGGCAGCTATACAGATACGATAGCCATTAAAAATGGCTGCGACAGTATTATCGTCACCAATATTAATGTCATTGATTTAAGTTTAATGCTTGGAAATGATACGATTATTCAAAATGGCGATAGTCTTCGCTTGAATCCTTTGGTCAATTCTCCAAATACACTCTCATGGAAATGGTCGCCGCCGACTGGACTCAGTTGTGCAGATTGTAAAACGCCGATAGCTACCCCCCTCAGTAAAACGCTCTATCAACTGACTGTAAAAGATGTAAAATATGGTTGCACGGCTACCGACGATATTTTTATTAAAGTCAACCCTTGTGAAAAAGTCTTTATCCCCAATTCATTCAGCCCCAATGACGATACTTTTAATGATTTTTTCACAGCCTATGGAGCAGATTGTGCCAAGCGAATAAAGAGAATGGACATTTTTAATCGCTGGGGTAATCTCATTTTTACAACTGAAAATGCTGCTTTAGGCAATGATTCACAAGGGTGGAATGGTCAATTTAAAGGAAAAAAACTATCGCCAGACGTATATGTATATGTTATTGAAATTGAATATGGGAATGGTACATCGGGTATTTATTCGGGCGATGTTTCGTTGGTGGAATAATAAAATTGACACCCCTCAGTAAAAAGACGATTTTTTACCACTAAATCGCCTCAAAACAAGGTTAAGTTTGTAGAAATAAAACAATATTTCTCAACAATTTAACCTTTTTTAATAATGAAACGTCGTAATTTTATCCTATCGAGCCTTGTGGCTGCACCTGTATTAGCTTCAGCAACCAATTTGAAAAACAGTGAAAAAATCTCTAAATCTTTTATCGTCAAAGCAGGTGAAGCCCGTTTTGGACAACATACGCCCTTCAGAGGCGTCAACCCCAATGATTTGAAGATTTCTAAGAAAGATACTGAGGGGGCAGTGGCTATGTTTGAATACATCGGCACTGAAAAAACAGGACCTTCACTGCATATTCACCTCAAGCAAGATGAAATTTTTTATATTGCCGAAGGCGAGTTTCTATTTCAAGTCGGCAATGAAAAAAGCACTTTGAAAGCAGGTGATAGCATTTTTTTACCTCGACAAGTGCCGCATACTTGGCTGCAACTCTCAGACAAAGGAAAATTAATTTATTGGGTCACCCCTGCCGGTAAAATGGAAGATTTTTTCTTAAAATTGAACAGTCTGACCAAACCACCAACGCCCGAAGAAATGCTCAAAATCCACGCTGACCATGATATGAAAGTAGTAGGACCGCCATTGACATTTTAATTATGGGCAATGAGTAATAGGTAATGATTAATATGTAATTAACCATTGCCTATTACCCCATTACCTATTACCTATTAAAAAAGATGCTTTTAAAAGATTTTTTACCACATCAAGGGCTTCAAGAGTATGTGAAATGCTATCGAATTGCACATTTTAGTTTTGATAAGGGGGTAACGCCGCCTTCAAAACATTATACACCACGCCCTGAAAACTGCTTGGCATTCTATCCGTTTGATACGGAGAGGGTGGAGTATGCGGATGGTAAAAAGAAGATTTCCCATTTACCCATTGTTTTAGTCGGGCAACATCTGATGGTGACGAATCGCTTTATCGGCACTCATTTTTTAGTGATTCAAATCATTTTTCAGCCTGGAGCTTTGTATCGCTTGACGGGTATTCCGTTGGTGGAGTTGAACAATGAATATTTAGAAGCCGATCGGGTATTTGCCAAAGACATTCAATTTGTCAATGAGCAATTTCATTATGCTAAAAATTATACAGAAATGGTCACTATTGCCAATCAGTTTGTAACAAAATTGGTTAAAAAAGGAGTGAAAGATAAGCACCCTATTGATGAGGTCAGTAAATTAATGCTCTACAAAGATGCTGCTGTTTCGCTGGATTGGTTGGCAAGGGAATCGTGTTTGAGTGTGAAGCAATTTGAGCGCAATTTTAAAGATAGAACAGGTGTTAACCCCAAATTATTCAGCCGACTGATTCGATTTGACAATGCTTTTCGCACTAAAAATGCTCAACCGCATTTAGATTGGTTGAGCGTTGCCATTGATTGCAATTACTACGATTATCAACATTTGGTGCGAGATTACAAGGATTTTACTGGCTTTTCACCTAAACAATTTCATCAATTAGACACGCCCGAAGAGGTTTTAGGTATGAAAGAACAGTTTTATGAAATTGAAAAATAAAGAGGCTCCCTTTGCAGGCAGCCTCTTATTAAGTTCTGTGATTGAAAGAATATCGTTTTTATCTTAAAGAATGATAATTGACAAAAGGTTGACGTCGGCAGTAACTGTTGAATTAGCAGTCACGCTTAAAGCCGTGAGATTCAAATTGCCTGTAACATTCGCATTGAACTCACCTTGAATATCCAATTTGCCATCGCTGTTTTTGTCTTTGTAAGAAACAAAGTGCAATTCGTAATCACCAGCTTCTAAGAAACTTAATTGATAAGCACCATTTGTAACGACACTACTTGTTATAGCATTTTTGAATTCAACACTTGATGTGCCTTGACCTGCCATTTCAGTGGATTTGGTATAAGCACCTTTTTTGTAAGCATACACCACCACTTTATCACTTGTAGTGACGGCAGTATTGTTAACCTTACCTTTTATAGTACCTGCTTCAGATTTTTGAACTACCCGAACACCATTTGTCAATTCACTGGCACTGACGAATTTGTAACCAGTTCCACCATCATAAACGATGTTTTTACGAAGGTCGAAATCAATTACAGCGGTTGAACTTTGGTCAGCAAACGATTTGAATTGACCTGTAGTGGTAATTTCAGTCGTTGTAGCTGATGAGGCAATTGCTTTTTTATCGCCCGTTTTAGTCAAAATATAAGTGCCGGGTGCATTACCGCTTTGGTCAGTTGCATTATCCAATACAAGCGTCACATTGCTGTAAGTGCCTGCATCCAATTTTGTATTGCCCAAAGTTTTTGTTTCGCCTCTTTGATAAGCGGCGATGTCGAAAGTTGTTTTGCCACTAAAATTGTCAAGGGCTTTACCATTCACTTTGATAGCCACTACAGTTACGAATACGCCTTGCACATTGGCATCATCGAAAGGCGCATCAGTCATTTCGAAATTAACTGTGCCGGGAGATGTTGAGGTAGCGTCATCATTTTTACAGGCTGCCATTGATAATGCCAACACTGAAAAAGTAAACAGTCGGGTGATTTTTGCTTTAAATTCCATTAGATTCTAATTTTTAAAAATTTAGGAAATATAATTTGAAAAAAATAACTGTGTAAAAACAATGTCCATAAATTATTGAGTCTAATGAAAAAAGAAATTGAAAGTTCTTACAGATAAAAAAAGCTGCCCAGCCCGTTTTTTGAGGATAAATGGGGAGCATATTCTTCAAATTGTGAAATGATGTGGAATTAATGGAACAGACTGACGCTATGTGAGGAAGAGAATGTGAAAACCAGATTCACTTTTAGTTTCCTATTCACTTTTTTTTCAATTAAAATTATTGAAATAATAAAATATAATGATAGTTTTGCTCAAATCATTATAACCAGATGTTTAACTATGAAAAACCGAAAAAAACAAACACCATCTCAACAACCCAAACCCGTTGATACACCCAAAGAGATTAAAAAGGAAAAGAAAGCCCATATCCTTAAGACAGGTACCGTCATCCCTTTTGAAAAATTGGAAAGTATTTTAGGCGCGAATAAAAGGTATATAGCCATTGGTATCCTTACCATTTCTTTATTGATTCGTTTCATTTATTACAAACAGGCTACCGATTCACCGATTGCGGTCTTTCATAATTGGGATCAGTCGGATATGAATTTCTTTGACATTTGGGCAAAGGAAATAGCCGAAGGTGATGTTTTAACCAATCAATCGTTGCATCCACATCATGGTTGGTGTAAGGACATGTCTGATGCTTATTTCGCAAAATTTCCTGATGAAGAAAAAAAATATCAAGCACTGACGGGTGGTGATACCATGAAATCTGCTTCAATTGAACTTTGGAATCATTGGTATGGCAATAAGCAATTTCATCAAGAACCCGTCTATCCCTATTTAGTGGCAGCTACATATAAAGTGTTCGGAACTGATGTTCGCCATGTGTTTATTTGGCAATTATTGCTGGGTGCTTGCAGCAATTTATTAATATTCCTTTTGGCATGTCGTTATTTTGGCAACCTAACGGGCTTATGTGCAGGGCTGTTGGCAATATTATGCGGACCCATAGCCTGTTACGATATGCTTTTGTTGCGTTCAACATTGACTGTATTTCTTCTACTTTTGACGGTGTTCACTTTTGACCTTGCTTTGAGAAAACAGCAAGCGCGATATTATCTGCTGTTTGGAGCAATAATGGCAATAACCTATTTGACCCAAGCCTATTTTGTTTTCTTTATTGTATTTGCAATTGGTTACCTCATCTATCTTTATCGATTGGAAAGACCTATTTTACTGAGGGGGTTGGGTAGCTTCGCTATCGGATTCGGTTTGATTTTCATGTTCTTAGTCATGAGAAATATGTCAGTCGGTGCACCATTATTTTCAGTCAATAGCAACAGTGCTATCAGTTTTATCAACGGTAATTTTAATAGTTACGACCCGAATACAGGTTTTGCTCTCAATAATACCTTGACAGTAGATATAATGCATAAAACCGAGGGTAAGTTTTTACCTTCTGTTGTCGAAACGCTCAAATCTCATGAAGGATTGGGCTACATCGAACTCCTTTGGCGTAAAATAAATACCATTTTTTATTGGTATGAATTACCCAATAATGCCAGTTATTACTTCTATCAACAATGCGCCTCTATTTTAAAAGTATTGTTTGTCACCTTTTATATTATTGCCCCTTTGGGATTGGTCGGTTTAGCTCTCGCCTTGTGGAAACGCCGTGATAGTCTGCCATTGATAGCTATGATGGTTGTTAATTTAGCACCTCTCTTGATAATTACAGGGTTTTCAAGGTATCGAGTTGGTTTGATGGCAGTGATGATACCTTTAGCTGCCTTTGCGATTATAGAGTTTCTAAAAAGCTTGCGCTCAGTCAATGTCAAAAATATTGTATTAATAGGTGCCGGCATTGCCATCGCATTTTTATTTACAGTCAATGCCAGAACTGACGATTTTTCCAAATTTCAAAGAGTTGATTTTAATGTAGCTTATGATTTGTTTTATTTGAAAGATATTGAAAAATATGCCACTAAAAATGAGTGGTCAAAATGTGCTGAAGTGATGAGCGATTTTGTGAAGCGAGAACCTGAAATGTTGAACGAATTGAATGCATATCACAAAGTTAAAAATGCAGACGAATACAATTTAGCTGATTTTTTTGCTAAAATTCATAGCATGTACGCCTCAATTTTAAAAAATAATGGAAATGAAACTGAATCCGCAGTTCATTTAGCCCGTTCCGAAGCCTTGAAGAAATCTATTGAAAACATGAAATTGAATTAAGATTTCATTAAAATGAGCAACGGATTTACGAATAAGTTGCTCATAAATATTGATGCGAATTAAAACGATATTACCAAGCTATATGCTACTGAACGTATTTATCATTAATATATAAATGATTCAAAAAGAGGTATTTATGAAATATTTTATCCATTATTCTCCTACAAAGATCAAAGAAATTTTCAAAAGATCTAATCTTTGTTAAGGCACTCAGACCT
>JAYUUR010000187.1:0-15335 GCA_043754475.1 Saprospiraceae bacterium
TCTTTATTCGAGCGAGCTTGAGTGCGAAGGTCAATGACAAGATTCATCACGCCATCAAGCGTAGCATGACCGTTTTCACTGGCGCTATCGTCTTTTAAACCAAAGATATTGACAATGAAATCGCTAAACATTTTTTTCAAATCTGTCAAAGTTTCAAGTGAAATGTCTTTCAAACTCAATTGTCCGCCTTTCAAAGCATTGATTTTAGAAGCCAATTCAAACAAGCGAGAGAGGGCTTTTGGAGCATTAAAATTATCATTCATATCTTCATGAGCCATCGCCATTAAGTCTTTGATGTCTTTATCCAAAATAAAATTACCATCACCCCCCCTCAGTATTTCGAGGTTTTGAAGGATTTTATGGGCTTCCATCAAGCGTTTATAGCCTTTTTCTGCTGCCAACAAAGCATCATCGTTCATGTCGAGCGTAGAGCCATAATGCGCTTGCAAAAAGAAAAAGCGGGCAATCATGGCTGTATAGCCTTTTGAAACGTGTGGGGAATTGCCAGTAAATAACTCGGCTGGTGTGATATTATTGCCATCCGATTTGGACATTTTTTTACCATTCAGCAACAGCATATTGGCATGCAACCAATAGTTGGCACCGATGCAATCGCACGCGCCAAAGTTTTGAGCAATTTCATTTTCATGGTGTGGAAATTTCAAATCCTGACCGCCCCCATGTATGTCAAATTGCTGCCCCAAATATTTGGTACTCATCACCGAACATTCTAAATGCCAACCCGGAAAACCCACCGACCAAGGCGATTTCCACCTTAATATATGCTCTGGCGAGGCTTTCATCCAAATCGCAAAATCAGCAGGATTACGTTTTTCATCTTGCTTTTTCAACTCACGGCTTTCTGCTATCAAATCGTCTAAAACACGACCTGATAATTTGCCATAAATACCCGTTTCCTTATGAAATTTAGGCACATCAAAATAAACTGAGCCATTTTGCTCGTAAGCAAAACCTTTATCAATTATCTCTTGCACCATGTCAATCTGTTCTGGAATATGACCCGTAGCAGTGGGTTCGATAGATGGCGGCAACGTATTGAAAACAGTCATCATGTCGTGAAAGCCATTCGTGTATTTTTGAACAACTTCCATCGGCTGTATTTGTTCCAAACGGGCTTTTTTAGCAATTTTATCTTCAGCATCCAACGCATCAGAATCATCCACCAAATGTCCAACATCCGTAATGTTGCGGACATAACGCACCTTGTAACCCAAATGCAACAAATAGCGATAAATGACGTCAAAGTTGACAAAGGTGCGGCAATTGCCGAGGTGCACATCGCTATAAACAGTGGGTCCGCAGACGTACATGCCTACGCGACCTTCCTGAATCGGTTTAAATTCTTCTTTTTGACCCGATAAAGAGTTATTAATTGTCAATTTCATGCGGCAAAGTTATAATTTTTTTAAAATGTTCAATGGATTCTAAAATGTTTGATGATGGGATTTATATAAATGTCGAATTTTGGAATTATAATTGCGCTTAATACTCTGAAATTCAAACATTTAGGCACAGCAATTATTTATTATATCTTGAAAAAAACCTGATGATGCGTGTTTTTGGTATTATATTTTTTATCACTTTCCTCACTGCATCGGTGAAAGCTGATACCGCTACGCAAATAATTCTCCAAAAACGCGCTGCCGTAACCGTTAGTCCTGTCCGTTTGTACGCCGATTCTTCTTTCACAAAGTCCACTGAGACCACTTTTACTGAGGGGGTGCTTTTTGAAATTATCAGCGAAACGCTGAAAGAGCATTTTGATAATACCCAAACCCAAACCTTCAAATGGTATAAAGTACGCTCTCTCAACGGTCAAACCGGTTGGATTTTTGGCGACAATCTCGCTGTTGTCATGCCCGAACTCCTCATTGACAGTCATTTGAAGCCCTTTTATAAAAAAGAAGCGCATTTTGATAACGGTTTTGAAAAATCCCTTATATGGGTCGCCTCTTCCGAAGGGCATGATGTGAAAAAATCAAATCCTGCTTACAAAGAACTCTACCTTATTATTACGAACAATGAAGGTAAAAGTGTCAATTTGAACTTCTCAAATATCAATGATTTGAGTAAAAAATATTTACAAAGCATTTATTTTCAAGATGTTACAAATAATAAAATTGATGAAATAATCATTGAAACCAGCAATACAACAAGCGATAAAGAAATCGAAGAGCGCAATCTTGAAATATATACTTTCAAAGCCGGTTCTATTTCAAAAATATTTGAAGAACGCCTCACACTGACTTGGGAGGAAGATGTGCCTTCGCCTGCTTTTTCAAAATTCGTTGAGATTGAAGGTTCTGAAATACGCGTGGCTTACGTGGATTATCTGCCTTGCGAAAAATATTCGTTGCGGCTACCGACTGACGTGCGCAGCCAAACAATGGAGCGTTGCCTCGAGTATGTCACCTACAGTTTCGTTTGGGATAATGTCAAAAGAGCATTCCAACCGTTTTATAAAGAAAGCCGTACGCCTTTGAGTGGTTCGATTAAAAAAACTTTGACGCTCCGCAAAGCCCCCTCAGTCAATTCCGAAAAAATATCCAATCTTCCTACTGATGATAAAGTAGTGATTATCAAGCACTTCGATGCTTTAAAATCTGAAAAAGGCATCAAAAAAATAGATAATTGGTTGTATATAAAACACCCGTCGGGCATTTATGGCTACGTCCATGCTGATGATATTGTGTTTAAAAACATCGAACACGCTGCCGTTTTGAAAGAATATTATAGTAAAACACCGCTTTTAAAACAAGATTGGACAAGTGCGGTGGTGTTTTTATCTGTTAAAAAATAGGTCTTTGATAATTATCGCACAGAAAAAGGTTTGGGATTTAACTATGTTCTTGCGCAATCATAAAGAGTCCAGAGGACTCTCACGTTTGTAGAATGATAAACGAACCACACTTTCTACGAGTCCGGAGGACTCACACGTTTGTAGGTTTCATTACAAACGTGTGAGTCCTCCGGACTCTAAGTACATTATTGGGTTATTTGCTACAAACGTGCGAGTCCTCTGGACTCATTTCAAACGTTTACTCCTGAAAATACACTCGCTTCACCCTTTCCGAAATACCCGTAAAAACCTCATAAGGAATCGTATTCAAAACTTTTGCTAAGGCTTGGACAGGTAGATGGCTGCCAAAAATCTCTACTTCATCCCCCTCAGTCGCTTCTAAAATATCTGTTACATCTATCATCGTCATATCCATGCACACGCTGCCGACTATGGGTGCACGCTGACCATGCAAATATACTGAAAATTGTCCGTTGCCAGCCCCCCTCAGTAAACCGTCCGCATAGCCAATCGAAATGGTCGCAATGCGTGAATCGCGCTGCAAAACGCCTCGTCGTGAATAGCCAATCGTTTCGTTTTGAGGCACATTTTTAATTTGAGAAATGGAGGCTTTAAGCGTTTGTACCACTTGCAATTGATTCTGAAATGCCCCGTTGATATCAATCCCGTACAAGCCAATACCCAAGCGCACCATCTCAAAATGGTAGTGCGGATGCCGCGTGATGCCACTCGAATTGAGTACATGGCGCATGGGTTTATAATTTATTTCATCACTAATTTGATTATACATCTCCATAAAACGGTGTACTTGTTCGTCTGTAAAATGGTCATGTTCAGCGGCTTCGCTGGCGGCTAAATGCGTGAAAATAGATGCAATTTTAATGCTTTTATGAGTATTTAAAATTTGTATAAGTTGTTGAATATCAATGCTTTCAAAGCCTAAACGGTGCATGCCTGTATCTAACTTTAAGTGTATTTTAAAACTTTTTGTTTTGCTTTTTTTATTGAGAAATACCCCCTCAGTATTTTCACTATTTTCAATGAAATTGACAAATTGTTTTAAAATATTGAGGCTATAAATCTCTGGCTCGAGGTCAAATCTAATCAAAGCATCAAAGCTTTCTTCTTCGGGATTCATGACCATAATGGGCATTTTGACACCTGCATTGCGAAGCGCAATCCCTTCATCGGAATAGGCAACAGCGAGGTAATCTACTTTATGAAATTCGAGCAAACGCGCCACTTCATCGCTGCCATTACCATAAGCAGAGGCTTTTACCATTGCCATTATTTTAGGCTTTGGCAACGTACTTTGTGGCTGTAAAAGGCTTTTAAAGAAGAAGAGATTATGCGTGAGGGCATTTAAATTAATTTCCAAAACGGTCTTATGCGATTTTTGAGAAAGCCGCTCGGCAATGCGTTCAAATTCAAATCGCCGCGCACCTTTGAGCAGGATAATTTCATTCTGAAAATCAGCATTATTAATTGATTTTAAAAAATCAGTTGTTGTTATAAAATATTGATAGTCAATGCTTTGTGCGATTAAATTTTTAATTTTTAAAACATCTTCTCCAATAGCAATTAATTTTGAAATGCCTTTTTCAAGCAATAAATCAGCTATTTTTTTATATAAAATATCGGCATCTTGCCCGCTTTGCAAAATATCGGAAAGTACGACCGTCCGCTTCAATTGACGGCTTTGTTGCGCCATAAAATCCAAAGCAATTTGCAATGAATTAACATCCGAATTATAAGAATCATTGACAACCAAGCAACCATTAATGCCCGCTTTCATCTCCAAACGCATGGCAATAGGTTCAAGGCGGCTCAATTTTTCAGTAAAAACTTTGACCATATTTTGATGATTAAAAAAGTCTTTTTTAAGAACCAATAAAGTCAAAATACAAGTCGTTGCATTGTCAATAGAAGCAGAATCAGTGAAAGGAATTTCAATATCTAAAACACTACCCCTGTACATTAATTTAAAAAATGTTTTATCCTTAAAGTGTTGAATATCAGTTATTTGTGTATCAAATTGAATAATTTGAGCATCCAATGGAGTTGTTTTTGACCAATAGATTACATGGCCTTTAATCTTAATTGTCGGAAAACGCAGCCATTCATCTTGCGGACAAATGAGCCTTTTTACATTTTTAAACAGCTTAAATTTCTCCTTTATTTTTTCCTTATCCGAAGCAAACCCCTCAGTATGGGCGGTGCCAAGATTGGTAAAAATGCCTATGGTCGGGTGAATCATGCGCTCTAAATGTTCCATTTCGCCTGTTGTAGAAATACCCGCTTCAAAAATGGCTAAATCATGGGTTTCATTAATTTGCCAAACTGACAGCGGCACCCCCACTTGCGAATTATAACTTTTAGGGCTTCGGACAATGTTGAAATCATCTTTCAAAAGCTGATACAACCATTCTTTAACGATTGTTTTACCATTCGACCCCGTTATGCCAATCACTTGCAGTTGAGGAAATTGCGCTCGATGATAAGCTGCCAAATCTTGAAGACCCCTCAGTACATCAGCTACTTTTATGAAAATAGCGTCTTTAAACCATTGATTATCAACGTTTTTTAAATTAGAAATAATAAAATGCCTAACGCCACTTTTATAAGCATCCACTATAAAATCATGACCATCATGTCGCTCACCGACGATAGCAAAAAAGAGAGAAGTCTGCGGAAAAGAAATCTTGCGGCTATCAATCAATAAATGCTCAATCAGCGTTTCCGAATCAGAGGCTTCTTCACCAAGCCAATATTCACCTTTTAAAATGTCTTTTATTGTTGAAATAGAATAAGTCATTTTATCACTTTTTTGAAAGGTCAAAATTAGATGTTCATTTCAAATTAATAGAAATTAAAGTTAACGATTGAGAAGTAGTTGAATAAAAATAAACGTAATTATTGACTAACCACGTCCCTTTAGGGCGTGGGAAAAAAATTTAGCCTTAATTTGGCTTTAGCCGTTTACATTTTTAACTTACATGAATGGCTAAAGCCTTTGATTGCTTTTTATCCTGCCACGCCCTAAAGGGACGTGGTTAGTATATTCATCATAATTACTTGAAATTCGTCAAATTAGTGGCTTCACACACGTAGATACGCTTAATTTTCAATAAAAATGCTTGATATACTGAGGGGGGCAAAAAAAAATGACTACCTTTGCGGCATGGATTTATTTAAAAATTTGGGTCTTAATGAAGACCTACTGAAAGGTATCGAAGCTATGGGATTTACGACCCCAACGCCGGTACAAGAATCAGTTATTCCCACCGCCCTCACTTCTACGGGCGATATTGTCGCTCTCGCTCAAACAGGAACAGGTAAAACCGCCGCTTTTGGCTTACCGCTATTGCAACTTATTGACCCTGCCGTGCGCGGGGTGCAAGCGTTGATTATTTGTCCTACACGCGAGTTGTGCGTACAGGTCGCTGGCGACCTCGTTAATTATTCTAAATTCGGACATCATTACAAGGTGACTGCCGTTTATGGCGGTGCCAGTATTGATACTCAGATTCGTCAAATTAGGTCGGGTACGAACATTATTGTTGCTACGCCCGGTCGTTTGGTCGATTTGATTTCACGTGATGCAGTGGATTTAGCAACCGTACGCCGTTTTGTTTTGGACGAAGCGGATGAAATGCTCAATATGGGCTTCAAAGATGATTTGGATACGATACTCGAAGCGGCTGAAAACAAACAATCTGTTTGGTTATTTTCAGCGACTATGTCGGATGAAGTGCGGGGCATTTCTCGCAACTACATGAACAATCCCGTAGAGCTGAGTGTCGGACGTAAAAATCAGACGAATGATAACATAGAGCATGTCTATTATGTCTGTCGTCCCGACGATAGATATTCGGTTTTGAAGCGGATAGTAGACTCCAACCCGGGTATTTTCGGTTTGATTTTCTGCCGCACGAAAGCCGATACAAAAGAAATAGCCGAGCAAATGACGCGTGACGGATACAATTCGGATGCGCTCCATGGCGATCTTTCTCAAAATGACCGTGACCGAGTCATGAACCGTTTCCGCGAAGGCGCATTGCAATTATTGATTGCGACGGACGTAGCAGCGCGGGGTATTGACGTGAGCGATATTACTCACGTTATCAATTACGGTTTGCCCGATGATATGGAAGTCTATACGCATAGAAGCGGACGGACGGGTCGCGCAGGTAAAAAAGGTATTGCTATTTCGATTATTACCTCAAAATTTGAGGATAGAATTCGCCAAATTGAGCGCATTACGAAGGCGAAATTCCAAAAATTGCCGATTCCAACGGGTACAGAAATTTGTGAAAAACAGTTGATGAACATCATCAAAAATATTCACGACATTGAAGTGCAACATTCTGAAATAGAGCCGTTTTTACCTCAAATCTTCGAAGAATTGAAGGATATTTCGAAGGAAGAGCTCATCAAACGCATTGCGAGCATGGAGTTCAATCGCTTTTTAGAATACTATAAAAATGCGGTGGACTTGAATATTATGCAACGCGGTGTGCGCAGACAAAGCGAAGGCGGCAGTACTTATTCAGGTGGTGGTGCGATGACGCGCCTATTCATCAATATTGGCGAAATGGACGGCATTGACAAACCAGAGTTTCTCCGCATGGTCACCAAGGAACTCAAAGTGCCGGGTGCCGCTATCGGACGTATTGACATCAAAAAATCATATATGCACTTCGATATCGAACCTCAATTTGCTGAAACCCTCAAGGAAGAGATGAAAGGCGTCACGATGAACGGGCGTAAAATCCGCGTGGACGATGCGAGTGATAGCACTGGCGGCGGCGGCGGTGGTGGCGGAAGTTTTAGAGATAAAAAATTCGACAAACCCAAGCCTCGTTTCGAGTACGATGATAAGAAGAAAAAGAAAAAGCATAAAAAGGCTTATTGATTAAAAAAAATGCCCCTCTGTACTGAGGGGTATTTTTTTGGGGTAAAATTAATGTGTATAAGCTATTTTGATTTATCTCAAACTTATCAGTTAAATGCCAAAGTGTAATTCGACTTTTAGTTTTTATTGAGTTCATTAGCTATCATCTCAGCCTGTTTCAAAACCGTCTCTGTTGCCAACATTTGCATATCGGGCGGGTAGCCATATTTACGTAATATCCTTTTTACGGCAACTTTTAACTTTGCTTTTACACTTTCTTTTATTGTCCAGTCAATAGAAGCGTTTTGTCTGATGGTTTCAGTCAAAACAATGGCTAATTCGCGCAGTTTATCTTTTTGCATTAATTCTCTTGCACTGTCGTTATCGGCTACGGCTGTATAAAAAGCGTATTCAAAATCAGTTAATCCCATTTCTTTAGGTTCGGTGTCCATTTTCACGATGTCTTTACTCATATGGATGAGCTCGTCCATCACTTCGGCGGCTGTGATGATTTTATTGTGGTAGCGTTTTATGGCATCTTCCAACATTTGCATCAAGGTTTTGCTTTGTACTAAGTTCTTTTTTGAACGGGATTTGATTTCGTCGCTCAATAGTTTTTTCAAAACTTCTAAGGCGACGTTTTTATGGGGCATCCCTTTCAATTCCATCAAAAACTCTTCAGACAAAATGGATATATCGGGTTTCTTTATCCCTGCTGCATCGAATATATCAATCACTTGTTCCGAAACCAACGCTTTATCAATCACTTGTCGGATTGTCGTTTCGATTTCTTCATCTGTTTTGCCTGAACCTGTTACGTCAAATTTGGCTAAACGTGCTTTCACTGCTTGAAAAAAAGACACTTCATCTTTCGCATCCATCGCTTGGTCGTGCGGAATCGCTATCGCAAACGCACGTGACAAAGCAGTGACTTCATTGATATATCTTTTTTTACCGTCTTCTAAACCTAAAATATGTTCTTCGGCGGCAAGTATTGTGGATAACTTCTTGGATGTGTCCGCTTCAAAATAATCTTCGTAAGGAAAACCATAATACATTTGCGCCACAACTTCCAGTTTCTCCAACATCAATGTAACAGCTTGTTCTTGGGCAATTGTTGGGTCGCCTTTGCCGCCTGCATCGGAATAAAAGGACAATGCTTTTTTCAAATCGGCTGCAATACCCAAATAATCTACTATCAAACCGCCAGGCTTGTCTTTATACACCCGATTCACGCGTGCAATAGCTTGCATCAAGTTATGCCCTTTCATCGGTTTGTCTATATATAAGGTGTGCATACTCGGTGCATCAAATCCTGTGAGCCACATATCTCGCACAATGACTAATTTTAGTTCATCATTGGGCTCTTTCATGCGTTCTGCTAAGGTGCGGCGTTGTTCTTTTGTAGTGTGATGCTTGGAAATTATTGGTCCATCGGAAGAAGCCGAAGTCATAACCACTTTTATCACACCTTTTTTTAAATCATTGGAATACCATTCAGGTTTTAAAGCGACAATGGCATTAAATAAATTGGCAGCAATACGCCTACTCATCGTCACTATCATGCCTTTGCCTTCAAAAACCTCTTGGCGTTGTTCAAAATGGATAACAATGTCTTTGGCAATGTTAAGTATGCGGTTTTCGCTTCCAACCAATGCTTCTAACTGTGTCCATTTGGCTTTGGCTTTTTGTGTCGTTGTCAAATCTTCTTGGTCGAGTTCATCATCTAATTCTTCTACTAAATGTTTGCCTTCTTCACTTAGATTGACTTTGGCTAAACGACTTTCGTAGTAAATCCGAACGGTTGCACCATCTTCTACGGCTTGGGCAATATCATAAATATCCACATAATTGCCGAAAACAGCAGGTGTATTCACATCTGTACTTTCTATCGGCGTGCCTGTAAAACCTAAATAAGTGGCACTCGGCAAAGCATCGCGTAAGTATTTGGCAAAACCATAAACGATTTTCTTTCCTATGACATTTTTGTCTGCATCTTTATCATCTACCGTTTTAGCTTTGAAACCGTATTGCGTTCTGTGGGCTTCATCGGCTATGACCACAATGTTTTTTCTTTCTGAAAGGGTCTCATAAATATTGCCTTCTTCGGGTTGAAACTTCTGAATGGTTGTAAAAACTACACCACCGGATGCCACTTTCAATAAATCTTTCAAATGATTTCTATCATTGGCTTGTATCGGTTCTTGTCGCAGTAGCTGTACAGAAGCAGCAAAAGTATCAAACAATTGGTCGTCCAAATCATTGCGGTCTGTGATGACCAATATCGTTGGATTATCCATCGCTAAAACAATCTTGCCTGTATAAAATACCATAGACAAAGACTTGCCGCTCCCTTGTGTGTGCCAGACGACACCACCTTTTCTATCGCCAATCGGTTGTGATTTAACGCCTGCCAAGCCATAACTTGCAGGCGATTCTGCAAGCTCGTTGACGGGCGTTTGTTTTTTTACAACATAGCCTGATGCGCGCAATGTGGACTCTACGGCACGATTAACCGCATAATATTGATGATAAGCTGCTAATTTCTTAACTGTTGAAATAATTGTAATGCCTGTTGCCGTGTCTTCCTTTTTTGTTTTTTCAAAAACGATGAAATGTCGTATCAAATCAATCAAGGTTACTTTGTTGAGCATACCGACAATGAGGGTTTCTAATTGGCTCACCAAATGCGAGGCTTCGGCGATGCCATCTGCCGATTTCCAAGACATGAAACGGCTCAAGCCTGCGGACAAAGAACCCGCTTTGGCTTCTAAACCATCGGAAATTACAACCAAGCCATTGTATGTAAAAAGGCTGGGAATGATATTTTTGTAGGTTTCTATTTGTCTGAAAGCGGATTGTATTGTCGCATTTTCATCAACTGCGTTTTTCAACTCGATAACTACCAACGGTAGACCATTGACAAATAGAATAATATCCGGTCGTTTGTTATTCCCATTCTCAACAATCGTAAATTGATTAGCAACTACAAACTCATTGTTCATCGGGTCTTTAAAATCTATTAACCACACGCGGTCTCCTCTGTCGTCGCCATCAATCCGTTTCGATACAGGCACCCCCTCAGTCAAAAAGCGATGAAAAGCCTCATTATTGGCTAAAAGCTCAGGTGAAGCAATGCGTTGTATCTCTTTTATCGCTTCATTTTGAGCATCTATCGGAATGGTATAGTTGATACGCCTTACCGCTTTTTCTAAACGACCCCTCAGTATCACTTGCTCAAAACTGTTTCTTTCGGGCGTGCTGCTATCGGGGGCGATGTTGGGAGCATAGAGGTATTCGTACCCAAGTTTTTCTAATAAGCCGATGGCAAATTCTTCTATTATTTGTTCTGTTATGGGTTTCATTATCTTAATTTTAGTGCTGCTAACCTTATGGTGGGATTGTTGAGTTTAATTTAATTAGAGACTGTGCTTAGATGTGAACCAATATAACCTACATAAATTTTTCTTTCAATATTGTTAGGATAAAAATGAAAACGTAATTCTCCCGTTTTAATATGTAACTCAAAGTATTCTCTTCTTCCATCAGGTAAAGAAAATAAACGTTCATTACCATATTTTTCCATTGTTTTATCTGACTCTGGAGAAATCCGTAATGGAAAATCTCTATTGACAGATTTATAACTAAAATCCCCGTTTTCATTTTGCCATTGAGCTATAGCCTCATTGAGTGACCGTAACTTGTCCACAATTTGATTAAAATAGCTTGAATCACCAATTCTTGAAATTTGATCTTCAACCTCACCACATAGAATTAAATTAGGGAACAGTTGTTCTCTTTTTGACCAAAAGTTTCTAAAAGATAAGTTCCATAAGTTCTTATTTTTAAAATTAAGAAATGAGTTGTTATCTTTTATCTGCTTATATTCAGCTATATCTAAATCTTTAAAATCAATTCCCATAAAAGCGTTTGAATCATCAGGATAGAAAGCATCAAATGTGTTTTCATCGCTAATAACGATTTCAATAGAGGTAGTTTGCTCAATAAACTTTGATATAGCTTGTTCTTCATTCCCAAAATTGTTATACAATTCTAAAACGATTGGAATATCCCAAACAGAATCATGTTTAAGAAACGAATCATCAACTGTTTTTTCAATACTCACTAACTCTGACATGCCTTCTTTAAATTGGGTAAAATCGATTAAACTGATGGCTTCGTTTAGGAGGTAAAAATTATTCATTTCCGTCTTAGTTTAAAAAGTTCTGCATAATCAATTTGGGTTTGGTCGAAAAAGCCTTTGGGCCAATTGGATAATTCCCCTTTTTCGCTAATGGAAATGCTTTCAATATTTGGTTGAATTTCACCTTCTTGTTGACTGAAATAGTTTATTGTTGTTTTGCCTGTTTCTATTTCTCCTTTTGCAACAGCTATTTGGATACCATTTATAACGTGGTCGCTATGAGTTTCTATTATGACATTAATACCCGCTTCTGCAACCATAGCTAAAAATCTACCTATTTTTGATTGTGCAGAGGGGTGAAGATGTGCTTCGGGGTTTTCTACTATTAAATAACTTCCTTTAGTAGCCACAAGCCCTGTGACAATAATAGGTAGGACATAACTAATACCAAAGCCGATATTTGTTGCAATTGTAGGGTCGCCTTTGATATAATAATTTTCAACTTGTATTTGTGCGGTTAATGTTTCTGTACTTTGCTTTGCACTGACTCTAACACCTGGCATTAAATCGTCTAACCACGCATTTATTTGAGGCTCTAATCTTGGATTTTTTACTTTTGGATGCCTTCTTTCTTCTTCTACTGGTGTGATATAATTCACATCAGCAATCAATTGTGCTACATGCTCTCCTTGAAAACCAACATTCGGATAATCATAATGTTGGACAGCTTGACTTACCCGAGGTCCAATACGTTCAGCATTTAAATAATAAAATGCTTTTTGTGTTATTGAATCGTTATTGCCTTCGTTAATAGAAGATAAAGCTGTTAAAAATAGTTGTCGGTCATCAATATCAGCTTCATAATTCAGGAGGACATAATTTTTATTATCTCCAATCCGAATTTTAATAGTGCTTTTCCCTAAATGACGATTTGTTACGTAACTACTATTACCCAACGTCAATAAATAGCCTTCATTCAAAGCAACATTGGCATTCAATGTATCTGTTTGTACTTCATAATTTGTTTTGCCATATTTAAAGTTTTCTTCTATCGTCTTTCTTAAAAGTAGAAGTGCCTGTATAGCCGTGCTTTTGCCATTACCGTTCGCTCCTGCCATTACTGTCAATCGATTTAATGGAATTTGGGTTTCTGTAAAACACTTAAAATTTAATATTGAAAGAAGATTCATTTTTTGAGTTTAATATATTGTGAAATAAGGCGTTCTATAGTTTCAAAAACGTATTGGAAATTAGCTTTTCCATTTGTGCCATAAGATAGATAATCAAATAGCTTTCTATCGTTTTCAATTGACTCTGCCAAGGGTCGAATCAAAACGTACTTCTCCGTTTTTTCTTTAATCTCTTTTGGGTCAAATTGACTTAGTAAAACGGAACAACTGACAAACAAGGCTTTATTAATAAGTTGTTTGTTCGATTTAGGGTCTAAATGCTTAGGCAACACTTTTCTAAAAGCGTATTTCCCAAATAAATGTGCAGCATTTTCCATAGCATTATTGAATAAAATTATGTACTTGTCTAAGCTTTCTTTTTTGTGTTTACCCAATAGTTCTGTTAATTCATCCAACGTAGAATCCATATTACCATTGTAATTACTGAGTGTACTATCGTCTTTATAATATCTATAAAAACAAATAAAACGCAAAGCTACTTCTTTGTCTTCCATCCGTGTTGCCCTAATACTGTAATCTGTAGCTTGCTTAAATGTATCTGATACCGTCATCTCGCGCAATATATCCCGTAAGTTTTTGCTTGCTAAACTGTTTCTAATTTCTTGACTATTTAAGGGCTTACCGCCTGTATTGATACGTTTAAAAATATCATATTTAACTTTCGGGGGAGATGAGGAATCTATCACATTTACAGTGAATTGAGTCATATTAAACCATCGAAAATATTTTGGATCAATCCCTTTTTTACCATTAGGCGTTGCATCTTTGTTTTTATCGGTGTAATACCTGTCTTCACAAGTACTTTTTAAATATTCTAAACCTTTTAATGGAAATTTATTATCCATAAATTCTTTGATTGTCGTCAATCGTTGCAATCCATCTACAACCGTAATTAGTCCTTCTTCGTCTTCTGAAAAATAAAACATTGGTAAAGGGATACGTAGTAATATAGACTCTATTAATCGTGATTTTTGGATGGGATTCCAAACAAAATTGCGTTGAAAATCGGGCGTTAAGTCAATATCGCCACTGTCTATCATATCAGATATGAGTTTGATATTGAAAGGCTTTGTTTGCACTTTAATAGAATCTGGGTCATAAGGGCTTACTTCTTGCGTGGGTAATTCATTGCTATCCGTACCTGATTGTTCTTGTTCTATCACAACCAAAACCAACTCGTCGAGTTTTTCTCTTATATCTTCTTTCGATTCTATAATTCTATCATCTTGTTGTATTATTTCAAAATGGCTATTAGCCAAATGAAGTTGCATCCAACTTTTGTTGGTCTCATCTTTCAATTCATAAATAATAGGGATCGCACCTTCTTCCGATATTTTTGCTTGGGATAGATAAATATCTTCGTTTTGATTTATTTTCAATGCTATCATAATTAATAATTTTTCGCAAATGTAAATGTTTCTTTATTCTTTCCAAAATATAGGCTTCATTTGCCATAATTCATCTTTTTTAAATGAAACCAATACGTAAAAAACCAATACATAAAGATATTGATTTTTTTTATTGAAATGGGTGCTCCGTATTTCAATCATTTTGAGCTGACATACTTTTTACATCTTCACCCGCACCTCCCCACTCATCAGCTTCGGCAGCAGCGTGTCGCGTAAGGTTGTGAGTGTACGGATTTGGGTTTGGTTTAATTCTATCTTCTTCCAAAAACTCGATGCAATTGTTTCAAAATCATTTAGCTTGCTCTTTGGGGGCATTGCAAATTCTATTTTTTCAATATCAGACGGCTTTAATGACGGATAAGTCGAAGTTGAACCTTCTGCAATTGAATGTAGGTATTCTGTCATCTCATTATTTGTAAGTAAAAGATAAATGAAATGAGGGTCAATATCAGTACAAGTAATCACACAAAATCCCGTTGATACAACTAAATTTTCAATTGGATTCTTTATTATGCCATAATGCTTTTGGTCAGGTCTTACAGTTGAGATTAATATATCATTATGCTTTACAAGTCTTTTGGCTCTGCTTGGTGCATCGTTTAATGTTAGATTTTGAGTATTTCCAACTAATCCTTCTGTTAATGAACTTGTATCAAGATACTCAATTTCATCAAATGGATAGTCTTTATTTACCGTATTTTGATTTGTCTGAACAAATTGACCGATCTTAACCACTTCCCAATCTTCCTTCGCCTCCTCCACAAACCACTGCCGAAACAGCGTCTCCGCCATCGCTTCTAAGGTCGCATTTTGGCGGTGCAGTAGGTCTATTTTGTCGTCTATACTGCTTAATACTGTGGCTATGGCTTTTTGTTCA
>JAYUUR010000188.1:0-15319 GCA_043754475.1 Saprospiraceae bacterium
AAGTATTAGAAGTAAACCCTAAAATTACATCCGACGGCGATGACGACCCCGCGCTCGTGAATTCCGATCCTTATGGCGATGGTTGGATTGTAAAAGTGAAAATCCAAAACATAGCTGATGTTGCTAAATTAATGGATGCTCAAGCGTATGAAGATTTAGTCGCATAATTTATTGATACTGAATAACTTATAAATGTTGAAATTAAAATATTACGCCCCTGCCCTTGGTTGGGGCATTTTCATTTTCATCCTATCCACTCTGCCAGGGAAAGATTTTCCGCAAGTGCCTGACATCATGGATTTGCTTTCTGTTGATAAATTGGTGCATACGCTCTTTTATGCCATTCTGACATGGCTGATACTGAGGGGTCTTGTGCGAAGTGGACAATGGGCGATGAACTACAAAAGCGTCCTTTTACTTGGATTTGTCGTCGCTATTTTCAGTGCAGGTTTCGGATGGTTTTTAGAATGGTATCAAAAAACATATTGTGAAGATAGATATTTTGAAATCTTAGATGGCGTAGCGAATACAATTGGCGCGTTTATTTCATGGATAAGTTTTTCATTTCTAAGCTATTATAAATCTAATAAAATTGTAAAATGATTATTTATGCAAGTAGTGGGGTTAAAATAATCGCATTATTTGATAGATAAAGCATCAAATTTTGTTACATAGCTATCGTTTTATTGTCTATATATGAAATTTATAATGGCAACTTTTACTATAAAAAAGCGTTATTTTTACTATAAAAAAAAGTACGATAAAATTATATACCGACAAATGAAGAAACTCATTTCAGCACTGTTCTTAGTTCTCCCCATGTGGCTCGTTGCACAACCCGACCCGCGTTTGGCAGATTATTATTTTCAAAACGGCGAGTTAGAAAAAGCTTCAGCTATTTATGAAAAACTTTACCAGCAAAATTCAGGTGGCGATTATTATTTCGATAGGTATGTGTCGTGCCTCATGGATTTGAGCCGTTTTGATGAATGTGAAAAAGTCATTCAAAAGCAAATCAAGAAAGAGCCGCAAAAAGTAACCCTTTATGTGCAATATGGCAAGCTCTATGAAAAGCAAACCAATGAGCCAAAAGCTGCTGAACAATATAAAAAAGCCATTGATAAATTGCCGGCTGACCGCTTTATTATTGACAATTTAGCCATGAATTTCAATAATATGGCGCGGTATGATTTGGCTTTACAGGCATATGAGAAGGGCGGGCAATTGATGAAGAATAAAAATATGTTCGCTTTTAATCTTGCTGAACTCTATCGCCGAAAGGATGAAGTGGGCAAAATGATTGAAGCATATTTGAATGCCATTCAAGACAATCCCGCTTACCTCCCCTCAGTAGAAGCCATGCTTTTGCGCTATGCCACCTCCGACGAGGAACGTCAAGAACTCCAAACACAGCTTTATGCCCGCATACAAGACGACGCGAAGGCAACCGTTTTTCCTGAACTACTCTCCTGGTTGTTTTTACAGAAAAAAGATTATAAAAATGCCTTTCGTCAACTCAAATCAGTTGACCGATTGAATGATGAAGACGGTAGCCGCGTTTTCAATTTGGCTTTAATCGCTGAAAATGATAGAGATTATGATGCAGCTATTGAAGGCTATAATTATGTGATTCTTGAAAAAGGAAAAGGCAGCCCGTTTTTTATAGAAGGCAAGCGCAACATGCTGGCGTGTAGAAGAAAGAAATTGACTGAGGGGTATGCTTTCACGGCTGAAGAATTGCGCATAGTAGAAAAAGAATATGAATCATTTCTGGATGAACAAGGGCGTAATAATCGCACGGCGGGCATTATCACCGAATTAGCTGATTTGGAAGCGTTTTACTTGAAAGACCTTGGAAAAGCAACAAAATTGCTTGAAGATTTGATTGCCATGCCAATGATAGATGTGAAAATTTTATCACAAGCAAAGGTTAGCCTTGGGGATTTTAATCTTATAAAAGGCGAGCGTTGGGAAGCCACTTTGCTCTATTCGCAAGTAGATAAAGCCTATAAAGATGATGCTTTGGGTCACGAAGCGCGTTTTAAAAATGCCAAATTATCCTATTATTTCGGCGATTTTGACTGGGCAAAAGCGCAATTTAATGTCTTAAAATCATCCACTTCTAAATTAATTGCCAATGACGCTATTGATATGGATGTATTTATCATGGAAGTGACGGGCGTTGATACCTCGACCGAAGCTTTGTCCATGTATGCCCAAGCGGAGTTATTGATTTTCCAAAACCGTTTTGATGATGCTTTTGCGAAATTGGATTCTGTGCGAAGGTTGTTTCCCAATAGTGAATTGGAGGATGATTTATATTATCTGAAAGCACAAGTTTATAGAAAATTGCGTCAATATGATAAAGCTATTGAGGCTTATGATAAAATTATAACGAACTACAAAGAGAGCATCCGAGTAGATAATGCCATGTTTGAAATGGCAGCATTGTATGAAGGTCCTTTGAATGATAAAGAAAAAGCCAAAGGACTCTATGAAAAATTGTTTACCGATTTTTCAGGGAGCACTTTGGCAGTTGAAGCTCGAAAAAGGTTCAGAATACTGAGGGGGGATAAAATTGGGAGAGATGAGCAATGAGCTATAGTTAACTATTTCATTCTAATTGCAAACGCAAATCTTTTGGATATTTGACGGTGTAGTTGAATTTCACTTTTTGCTCTTTTCCACCTGCAACATTTATTTTCCAAGTCAATTTGCCTGTTATTTTGTCCAATTCAGCCTCTTTGGCTTCGTTTTCAATCTCAATATCTTTATTCACGGATAGCGGTAATTGATCTTCAATGATGATATTAATGGCTTGCGATTTTTTATTCCGAACGGCAATTTCAAAACCCCTCGAATCGGTTCTCTTATTGCTCAAAAATCCTTTTTTAGTAAAATCATTCAACTTCGTACGCGTCACCACCACATTTTTATCTCTACCCAACGAGATATTTAAAGTGTCGTTAGTATTTTGAGTATTCAAGTAGGTTTTACCTAAATATGTCCCTTCAAAAAATAAATTAGCTTCACCACTTAGCAAATTATATTGCTCCCAATTAGTCACTTGTGCTGTCAAAAACGCATCTCGGTCAATTTTGGGCGTGACATAATATTGATAAGTGGCTGGTGTGTTCACTTCTTTTATCTCCACAGCATTGTATTTTCCATCATTCGGAATGGTGTATGGCAGGTCAATTTCGTAAGAAGTGGTCGTTGCTTCTTGCTTTTCGACGGTTATTTCGGCAGAGGAAGTTGGGGCGGTAGGGGCTTTTTCATCATAATCTTTGGTAAAATTTTCCGATTTTTTAGTACTGTAACCTGTAACTACTACTTCATTTAATACACTTCCTTCACCCAAATTGATATTCAAAACAGGTTGTGTAATAGCTAATTCATCGGTTGAATAACCAACATAACTGATGACAATTATATTGGCTTCATTGGTCAAATCAAGTTCATAATGACCATTTAAATCTGTAATAGCTCCTTTATTAGTCCCTTTAATCACCACTGAAGCACCTATTAAAGCCTCACCCTGAGCTGTAACGATACCACTGATATGCCTAATATTCGGATTCCGCTTGAAATAGGACAAATCTGCTTTGTTTTTTTTGTAAATATAGCGTGTACCCAAACGCCACGGTTGCAACTCAGGTTTAGTACCACTTTCCGTAGGATTGCCTGTTGAGAGCGTCAAGCGTACCTCTTTCCATTCCTCGCCTGTGCTTTGTGAAATGTTGGCTTTCATCGTCATACTGAGGGGGGATGCAATGTCTTTCACACGGAGGTCGTAATTGGGATACCAACTGGCATTCGGCACAATATAATTGATTTCAAACTTGCCCGATGTAGCGGATTTAGCATTGACCATCACGTGGATTTCACTGGTCGGGTCTGCTTTCCGAGCGTTGAGTTGCGCCAATTGAGCATTTATTTTACCTAATTCCAACCTTAATTTATCCAACGTTTTATTAATGATAGCTCGCTTGCTTAAAATATTTTCTAACTTAACTTCTTGATAATCAACGACTTGCTTCAAATCTTCCAATTTCATCGCATTATTTTGAACACCTAAAAGTTGCACTTGATTGCGTTGCAACATCGCTTCTTGCTGTTGCAAAACGGTGACTTTATCGGCCTCTACCGATATTTTATCTGCCAAAACATCGCGTTGTTGTTCAAGGATTTTGACGGTATCTTTTTTCTCAGGCTCTTCAAAATAATTCATCTGATGCACGACAGACATCACTATAAAATCGCCCTCGCCTTTCACCTGCACGCTCTGTGCATCCATATTCGGCGTCAAACCCTTGAAAATGATTTCTGTCTTGCCTGTACTGAGGGGGGCATTCGCCGCCCGCATCACTTGCGCACCATTGAAAAATACCGTCACATGCTGGATTGTGCTGCTGACAGGTTGTTGTTTGGCTTGAGAGAAAGCAACGATTGGGCAAAAAGCCAAGAGAAAAGCAATAATTTTCATAATGAAATGGGTTTTTAATTAAAACAAAATGTTAGAAAATAGGTAATAATTGAATTCTCTCCTAAGATGCAAAACCTCCTTATTTCCATAAAAGGTGAAAAAACCATTTCGTGAGAAAATAAAAAAGAGAGGTTGTCTCAAAAATTATTACCCATTACCTATCACCAATTACCTATTTTCAGTTTATCCATTTCTTTTTCTCTTGCTCAATATGGTGCAATTCTATTTTGACACCGTATTTATCTTTCAAATGTTTTGCTATGGCATCGGCGGCATAAACGGAACGATGTTGACCGCCCGTGCAACCGAAATTGACCATCAAGCTATCAAAACCACGCTCCAGATACGTCTCGACGGCTTTATCCACAATCGGAAAAACATTTTGTAGAAAAGACTCCATAATAGATTGATTTTTCAAATAATCCATCACGGGTTTGTCTCGACCTGTCAGTTTTTTATACTCAACAAAACGCCCCGGATTGTCGATAAAACGGCAATCGAAAGCAAAGCCACCGCCGTTGCCCGTTGGGTCAGGTGGGTAGCTGGTTTTGCGATAAGAGAAAGAATTTACCTTCACCACCAGCGGACTATCTTTATATTTTTTCTTATCAAAGCCTTCAAAAGCATCACTTTTGCAGATTAATTCAAGGCATTTAAACAATTCAGGCAATTTAACAGGCAATTTTATGAAGCCTAAAATTTGCTCCATTTGGTCAATGGCAAACGGAATGCTGCTGATAAAATGCTCCCGCCGCTCGTACAAACCTCTAAATCCATAAGCTCCCAAGGCTTGCAAACAGCGAATCAGCACATAGCCATAATATTGCTCAGTGAAAAAACGGCGGTCAATCGTAATCATAGAATCCACCTTATCCATATAATTCTCGAAAAGTTGCTTTTTTACTGAGGGGGGTACACCGCCCTTCGCTTGATAGAGCAGCGAAGCCACGTCGTATTGCAACGCGCCTTTTCTACCGCCTTGATAATCAATGAAATACGGTTCATTATTTTTTATCATAATATTCCGAGATTGAAAATCACGAAACAAAAAATGACTGCAATCGGCTAAAAGCAAATAGTCGGTGAAGTTCTGAAAATCGTCTTCAAGGGCTTGCTCATCGAAGGGAATTTTAGCGAGTTTTAGGAAATAATGCTTGAAATAATTCAAATCCCACATCATGCTTTGCTTGTCAAAAGCCGCACGCGGGTACGAAACGGAGTAGTCCAAATCCTCACCGCCCTTCACTTGCAAATCCGCTAAATGAAAAAGAGATTTTTGATATAAATCAACCAAATCATCCGTCCACGCTTCACCGACTTGCGGTAACAAGTTGAAGAGTTGGGTATCGCCCAAATCTTCCTGCAAATACGCGCCATCAAGGAGATTTTCAGTATAAATTTCAGGAACGCGCAAGCCTTTTTTCCAAAAATGTTGAGTAAAACGGATAAAGGCTTTGTTTTCTTTAAAATCAGCATTGTAAGCACCGATTGCGCTTTTGGTTTCACCAATGAGCCGAAAGTAGCGGCGGTCGCTGCCCGCTTGTACGAGCTGATCCATTTTTATGGCAGACTCACCCGACCATTCTTCAAATAATTTGGGTAAAAGGAGTTGATAATTTTTCATAAAAATCTATAAATTATTGAGATATACTGAGGGGGTGCAAAGGTAAGAAACCGTTCCGAAGGAATGCCTTTGGCACAAAATATAAAATGATAAATTTATCCCAACATTCTTTCGGAAAAATGTAAAAGTTTGCACTACCTATTTAGCGCATAACGCTTGCCCGGCAACGACCGAATCATGCCTTTAAATTCTAATTGGAGCAATAAACCTGCAATCATGCTGTGCGATAATTGTGATTGAAAACTGATGGCGTCAATCAATGTGCCGCTGTCAGATTGTTTTAAAATATCAACTATAAGATGTTCATTGTCAGTGAGTTCTAAAAAAAGTTGTGATTGAATGCCTTTGTTATTATCCAACTCGTCCCACCGCATGATTTTAGCAAAATCCGCTGCCGATTCGATGAGATGCGCTTTACCATTTTTTATCAGGCTGTTGCAGCCGCGCGACATTTTATCGCCTACTCGACCGGGCACTGTAAAGATATCTTTACCATAAGCCAAAGCTATATTGACTGTAATCATCGAGCCGCCTTGCTCTTCCGTTTCCACGACTATCAAGGCATCGGTCATGCCCGCTATGATGCGATTGCGCATAGGGAAATGCTCGCGATCGGGGTCTTCATCGCTCGGATATTCGGTGAGCAAGCCGCCTATTTCACACATTCTTTTGGCTGTATCGTGGTGCTGATTGGGATAAATGCGTTGAAGACCACTGCCCATAATACCGACTGTTGGGATAGACAATTCAAGGCATTTTCGATGCACTGTGACATCTACGCCAAAAGCTAAACCGCTGACTATCAGTGCGTTATACTGCATCAACCCCTCAGTAATTTCCTCTGTCATGCGCGTACCATAAGCAGAAGGCTTTCGTGTGCCGACCATGCCGACGATGCGGGCTTGGTTCAAATCCGCTGCCCCTTTGTAATAGAGAAGTACAGGGCAATCATGTTCAGCTTGAAGCCGATGTGGATAATCGGCATCGGTATGAAACAGTACTTTTATCGCATTTTTTTCAATGAATTGAATTTCTTTTTCAGCCCATTTCAAAACATTTTGTGTTAAAATACTGTCAGCGACAGCCGCCCCGACATTGGGTACGGATAAGAGTAATTTTTTAGTTGCCTTAAATACGGCTTCTGCGCTGCCGCAATGGCTAATCAGATTTTTGGCAGTAACAGCTCCGACTTTAGGTATTTTAGTCAGTGCCACTCGGTACAACAATTCGCTCATAGTCGTTTGTATATGATTTTAAATAAATGTTTTAGTTGTTTTAAAATGATGAAAATGTTTGAAAATAATTTAAAATATTGCTGAAAAAGGCTATTTTTTAGAGTAAAACTTTTTCAATATACATTTTTTAATTTCCAATTCAATGAATTATTTTTTGTAAAAAATTATAAATCAATGATTTAAAGGTTACGAAATAAAAACATTTGAAAAGGCATACCCTATAATGATTATTTAATCGCAATATAATGAAAAAATGCTTTTACTTTTGTTGAATAAATTTCTAAAACTAATGAAAAAACTCTTCCCAAACATCGAAACTGCTATCATTTTCGTGTTTGTTATCTGCGTCATACTTTGGGGCGTTACGCGCTGTAATCGTAAAAAAGAAGATATGACTATCAAAGCTGTCACCGAAGGGGCTGTGCTCAGTGCGGCTGCCGATAGTGTAGCAGTTTCTCCTGCGGCCCGCAAGGAGGCATATAGACCTGCTGCTACTGTTCCGCCGCCACCGACTATAGATCCTAATCAAGGTATGGTTGCTTCGACACCCCCTCAGTATCAGCAAGCTCCTACAGTGCAAAATCCGACTCAAACGGTGGCATCACCGGCTGTTTCGACTGGCAAACCGACAGTATCTAATCCTACTACACCTGGCAAACCGACAGTGACCACTACGGTGCAGGAACCCAGTGGTACGTTGCTATATGTGTTGATAAATGGTTTGAATGTTCGGTCAAAACCTGACTTGAAAGCGAAATCGCTTGGAAAATTGAAGCTGAATGATCAAGTTTATTTCCTCAATGAGGTGACGCCCGAAGCGCAAACGGTGCGGCTCATTGATAAAAGTGAAGTAACCAAGCCGTGGTTTAAAATAAAAACGAAGCGCGGTACAGTGGGTTGGGTGCATGGCTCCGGCGTGGATTTTTATAAGCGGAAACCGCAAGGGGTTTTGTAAAATAGTTATTGGTTATTGGTTAATCGTTATTATACTCTAAAACGTTAGGTTTTGTGCGAATTTCTATAACTGAAATCCAGTGGGTTTTAACCCATTGTAGTACCATTCATAAAACAATGGGTTAAAACCCATTGAAATTCATCTATTTGATTGATATTTTAATTTGCACAAAACCTAACGCTCTAAAGTATAGTACGGATAACAAATAACGGATAATAATTTAATCAAAATTTAATAATTTTTTTAGATATAACATCTTGATTTTCAATGATTTGTATCATATAAGCTCCTTTTGCTAAATGGCTAATATCCCATCTTTTTGAATTTTCACCTGCTTGTATTTGCCAATTTTCTGCAATGACTGTGCGCCCGCTGACGTCAGTTATGCGCATCTGTACTTTTTTAGAAACTTTGCTTGACAAGGATAAAACGACCCCCTCAGTAGTTGGGTTCGGCGAAATGGACATTTGTACTTGCGCAGCTAATTCATTGACGGAGGACGTCATTTCTACAAAATCTATTTTTACTGAAGCTGTACCATTATCGCCACCTGTGCCACCATTGCCATTCACGGCATTTCCCACTGCATAAAAAGTAACTATACCTGTACCTGAAGCGGGTGCTTTCCATTTGACATTAAAAGTTTTTGAAGTACTTCGAGCATTATGTTCTGCATATACGCGACCGTTAGTGAGTGTAGTCAATTTGATACCTGAGGCTTGTGCCGCTACGAAGCCTTTCAAATTCGCATCATTGCTTTTGCGAATATCAATCATTTGAAAACCATAACCTGCGGGTGTACCAGCTCCTGCATTGATAGTCACTCGGATGGTGTAGATTTTTGTCGGCTCATATTTCGTAACTGCGGTTGTCCCTGCCTCATTGAAAAGTTCAAGAGTAGCTGAGGGATTGAATGCACCGCTGTTGTGGCAAGATTGACAAGTTACGGTATCCCCATTTGTTAATTTAGTATCGCCAGGTGCGCCCGTAAGCCCTTCACCGGCAGCAGCAGCGTGTCCTCCAGCATGGCTTGAAAAAAGAATGGTGGCAAATACCAATACAGTAAAAATGTAAGCAATTTTTTTCATGTCTTTTTTTTTAGTAAAAATTGTGTTAAAATTTAAAAAATGAGCTTTGAAAAAGATATTTACTGAGGGATGTCAAAATCCAATTCAGGAAATTTTCCTTTTACGCCTTTAAAATATTTTAAAATATGAGGCAAATCTTTTTCATAATCGCCTGTGGGATAATACGGTTCGCTGAAGCCAAGCGTTTTGGTGCCCCAATCGAACTTGCAACCGACAATAGGCACTTCTGCTTTCAAAGCGAGATAATAAAACCCTGTTTTTAATTGGGTCACTTTTGACCTCGTACCTTCAGGTGCAATGGTGATACTAAAATTTTCTTTTCCTTTATACAATGCAGCAACGGCATCTACAAAATTGGTGTGCTTAGATCTATCCACAGATACGCCCCCAAGCCAACGCATTATCACACCCAATGGAAACCAGAACAAACTGCTTTTTGCAGCAAAATGGGTATTAATACTTTCGGCAGGGCGTAGTAGTATGCCTATCAGAAAATCCCAGTTGGTGGTATGATGAAAAGCAACAATAACCGATTTTTTAACTTCCTTAGGATAGGTTTTATCCATTTTCCAACCCCAAATGGTATATAGAAAGAACTGAGCGATGGCTTTTTTCATATTCTACGAGTATTTTACTGAGGGGGTTGCCCTCTGTGGTTCGACATGTATCTAATTTTTAAATCGTAAATTTAATAAACTTCGTAAATCTTTCATCAAATGTTTTAAAATTTATATTTGTTTGATTTTTATATTTTGAAGATAATGATTTCCTAAATTACCTACTGCTGAAGTGGAATTGGAGAATTAGATTTTTTTTTAAGAATAATTTTCAGTTTGATATTATTGTATTGAAATTAAATATTACATAATTTTATATTTTGTAAAATATTGAAAATCAATATTTTTGTACTGGTGAACGTTGGAACATCAATTATTTTTAGTGTAAATTATAGTGAGTAAGTGTCAAAACAACAATTATAATACTTGAAAAAAATATTTAAAAAAATTTGGTATTTCAATAATTACCTACGTAAATTGCATAGCTATGTATAAAAATTAGAAATTTTATCTAACTTTTTCAATGAAAAACCACATAAATTAGTGACTAAAAAACGAACTATTGATATCTAATTTAGGGAACAGATAAAGTTTTATTTAAATCCTTAAAACCGTGCTCAATTCAATTTCGTATATACTGCCATATTAATTTACTCATAAGTATTTTTCTAAAACTTATAAGCTATGAAATAACTAACAAGCGTGATTTTATTTTTCTAACCACATAAAAAAAGGGTGTAATAGGCGCCTTATTCAAAATATAAATCCTCACAAACACCTCGTCAATCTTGCGTAGCAAATATTTTTGAATTCGTATGCGGATTATTTTAAAATGCAGACACTATATTAAGTTCAACACTACAAATTCTAATCTTTAAATAAATCAATTTTTCCTACTTCATTCTTCATGAATAGACGGCTCTTTCATGCTAAGAATACCCAAAATCATCAATTAAAATCATTTTCACGGAGAGATTGCTCTTTCATGAAGGAAATACCCTATTGCGTAAAAAGAAAAGTTGCTTTTATGAATAGAATACTCTTTTAAGTAACATATAACTATAGAATATAACATTGTTTCTTTAAATATTTTTTTTGCATCATTAAACTTCACTTTTTACATGAAAAAATTAGCCACACTCGCGCTCGTTTGTTGCGCCTCTATGTGCTGTTTTGCACAAAAGCTTCCAAAGCAATTTGAAAGTTTGTTGAAACAGAACGCCTCAGTAGAGTATTTTGAAACAAACAAAACATTGGGTACACCTTCTTTTGTAAGGTTTAAAAGTACCAATTTGCCTGAAGCTAAAAATGCGGAAGCGTTGATTAGCGAAATTTTTCAACTTGAAAAGCCCAGCAATACTTTGTTGTCAATCAGTACTACACCATTGAAGAGTGGTATTACCGTTGACAAGTATAAGCAGGTTTTTAATGGTATTACAGTAGAGCATTCTGCTATTATTGTGAACCAAATGGGTGGTAAAATCCATTCCATTTCGGCAGAGGTTTTTGATTTTTCTAATCTTGCTAAAAGCTCAACGGCATTAACAGAAACAGCAGCCTTGGATAAGGCTCTTGGTTTTGTGAATGCTGAGGAATATACTTGGCAGGCAATAGAAAAGGATAAAATTACCTTAAAAAACAACCCTGATGCAGTAGCCCGATTAAGCCAATTGGAGGAATCGCAAAAACCAAAAGGATTGCTTGTTTATGCCAGAGATATTTATTACACCAACCAACCTCGCTTGGCTTGGAAATTCGATGTTTATGCAACTAATCCATTGAGCCGCAACTATATCTATGTGGATGCTGAAAATGGTAAAATATTATTATCAGATGCTATTATAAAACATGCTGATAAAATAAATGCCAGTGCACAAGCGGCCAGAAAAAAGGCTACCATGCAAGAACAAGTACCTGTTAATAGAGCAATGTTACCATCTATATCAGCTATCAATGCGCCAGCTGTAGCTTTTTCATCGGTGTTAGGTACTGCTCAGACGCGCTATGCTGGAACGCGTGATATTTATACGACACAGTTAGTAGTGCCGTTATTAGGTACAAATGACCCTAATAATGAAAATGCTCAATTAACGTATAGCGGTGCTGACCCTCGTACGCCTGTTACAAGTGCCACTGTGTATATATTAAAAGATAACACAAGAGGTGGTGGTATTGAAACTTATGATGTGAATGCAGCAGGTGGTGCGCCTATTTCATTGCCAGGTTTGCATGATAACTCACTGGCATTTGTTGATAAAGACAACAACTGGAAAAATGAAACTGCACCGGGTACAAATGAAGACCTAATTAGAGGTGCTACAAGTAATGGTTCTGTTGGATCAGATGAAGGAACAAACGATGACTATGCTATAGATGCGCATTGGGGAGCTGAAATGGTATATGATTATTGGAAAATAAGACACAACCGATTGAGCTATGATAATAAAAATACGGCTATCAAAAGCTACGTGCATTATGGACCTGCTTATGACAATGCGTTCTGGAATGGTAGCGTAATGACTTATGGAGATGGTAGTGGTACATCGGTAAATTCAGGTTTCAGACCACTTACTTCTCTGGACGTTTGTGGACATGAAATTGGGCATGGGGTATGTTCATTTACTTCAGACTTAGTTTATCAAGGAGAGTCAGGTGCTATGAACGAAGCGTTGAGCGATATTTGGTCGGCTGCAGTAGAAAATTATACGACTGCTGATTTAGGCTTAGCGCTCACTTTTCATCCTTTTCAAGTAGGTGAACAAATAGCCGCAGATAATGTTGGTCTAAGACGTATGGATAATCCTAAGGCTAAAACTGACCCTGATACTTATGGGGGACGGTATTGGGCAAACCCACTTTGTACTCCTCCAAGTTTAGCCAATGACCAATGCGGGGTGCATAGTAATAGTGGCGTTTTAAATAAATATTTTACCTTAATTGTAAAAGGTCCATTAGCCACAACAGGCTCTCCAGCTTTTCCTGATGATGGTAGAGCAGATATAGGTAGTTTAACGGGTGCTGGAACTGGAACTGGATCCGAAAATTTAGGTAATAATTATGCTGCTCTTCCTTCTGGTGAATTTGTCGGCTTAGGCTTCGTAAAAGCTGAAGCGATTACCTATCTTATGGAATTGAACCTTACTCCAAATGCAACATTCGCTCAAGCCCGCGTAGCGGCTATCAACGCAGCGAAGTTGTTGTATGGTGCTTGTTCACAAGAAGAAAAGACTGTAACAGATGCTTTCTTTGCCGTTAATGTAGGTGCAAGTTATGCAGGTTGCACATCTCCGACTTTAGAAGCTTATGCAATCCAAACGAACATTAATGAAGGCGTTGCAACTGTTAATTGTCCAAGATTCAATGAAATACAATTGAGTGCAAGCCTCACAATACCTCAAGCCACTGCAACAACTATCACTTTTGCTAAAACAGCAGGTACTCTTGGCAACAATGAATGGGCTTTTACTACAAATGGTACAATCACATTCATTGCAGGTGAATTCGGTGTTAAATCTGTTTTTGTAAAAGTATTTGACGATGCCTTAGTTGAAGGAACAGAAACTCTTCAATTCACGGCAACTTCAGCATTGACTGCTTTGAATAAAGTCATAGATATTAATATTACTGACAATGATGTAGTGCCGACTATTGGTGGTATTAATACTCTGATTAATGAAAATTTCGAAGGATTTACTGAGGGGGCTGTCCCTTCTTCTGGCAGCGGTTGGGTAGCCGTCAATAAAATAACGCCTACTAATATTCAATGGGCAGTAAGAACGGACGGAGCTGCTCCGACACCCATTGTTTTTTCAACGAAAAGAGCCATTATAGAAATAACATTGCCTATTCCAATACCCGGTGAAGCGACTTACGACCAAAACCTTACTGCTCAAACTTATTTGCGTTCTCCTCAAATAGTGGCTACGGGTCTATCGAATATTACTGCAAGATTTAATTATCAAGCAGGAGGAGAAACCGCTTGTAGTCCGGCTTGCGATTATGGACAACTTGTTTATTCAGAAGATGGTAGCAACTTTATTGCATTTAATGATGCACCACCACTGTTTGTTACATTAACAGAATCCCCTTTTAGTTATATATTGCCCGCAAGCTTTAATGGCAGAACATTTTACTTAGGTGTTCTTTGGTACAATGATGCCAATGCAGGTATTACTGCCAGTATTGCTATCGATAATTTTGTAGTAACAGGCGAAGGGGTAGTTATAGCCTCAACACTCAATACAAGCAAAGCAGAGCCTGTAAGTATTGAAACAGGCAAAAACAACAATTTTTATACAAAGGAAAGCGGAAAAATTATGGCAAGTATAAAAAGTAATACTGCTTTCGACTATGGTTGTACTGATGTTAAGGTAGAAAAGGCTGGTTCAGGCTCTTTCACTCTATTTCCAAGTGGTTCACTCTCTCATAAAGTAGCAGACAAAGTCATTAAAGTAACGCCTACTACTAATAATACTGAGGGGTCTTATGAAATAACGCTTTATTATACTGAAGCTGAAATAGCAGGACTTGAAGCAGCTACTGGTAAAACAAGAACTCAATTCTCAATTTATAAAGTGAATGCTGCTTCTTATACCCAAGCTAATTCGGCTAATACCACCTTTTTGCCTGCCACCTATGCAGCTGTAAACGGCGGCGGTACATTTAAAGCGACGTTCAGTACAGGATTTTCAAGCTTTACTATTGGTTTTGCACCACCTGTTCCTAACCTGTCGCCCTCTGTTACTGTCACCCCTTCCAGTTTAATCGGTACTCAATCTATAGACGCAGTTGTTACTATTGATGAGTTTAATAATAATCCTACAATCGGTGTCATTACTGTATATATTGCAAAAAGTACCAAATATGTTCTAAATTTTGACGGAGCTGCTACAACTGTACCTATATCTGGAGTTGTTGTTCAAAATAATCTTTGGACACTTGATGGCACCTCAAATTCGAGTTTTTATATACTAACCTCAAATAATGTGATTGCTGCCAATGGCTTCTCAAAAATTGGATTTACAAGCACCTTCAACCCCAACAACCAGAGGGGTTCAACAGTCCTTAGTGTAATCATACTTGACAATAGTGGAAGTGAAAGCAATAATTTAGACAATCAGAATCAAACATTGATAGACTACACGTATCTAAATTAAACAAGTAGTTGAATGTTTAGACACTCTTCTAAAATGTTTTTTATTGATTGAGAACAGTTTCTAAACAGAGCTAATTTTTCTCAATTTTTATAATCAATTTTTAAATAAATTAAAAATAACAATAATGAAATATATTAAATTGAAACATATTGCGTCCGCTTTAATGGGCTTTTTATTCACTTTTCAGTGTTTAGCTCAAGATCCAACTGCATTTGATG
>JAYUUR010000189.1:0-5023 GCA_043754475.1 Saprospiraceae bacterium
TGCCCGCATCGTATTGCTTAAAGGCATTCAAACTTCCAAAGGGGTAATTGAGGAATCTGGTTTTGTATTTTACACCAATTATGATAGTAGAAAAGGAAAGGATATGGCAGCCAATCCGCATGTTGCCCTCTGTTTTAATTGGCTCGATTTGCAACGCCAAATCCGCATCGAGGGAACTGTAGAGAGAATAGACCCCTCAGTATCGGAAGAATATTTTAATACCCGACCAAAAGCAAGTCGCATAGGGGCACTGGCTTCGCCGCAAAGTCAAATAGTGCCCAATCGAGCATTTTTAGAAGAAAATTTCAATAAATTGCTTGAAAAATATGCTGATACTGAGGGGGTTCCATGTCCTAAAAACTGGGGCGGCTATATTGTAAAACCTACCATAATTGAGTTTTGGCAAGGCAGAAGAAGCCGTTTGCACGATAGGATTTGCTATATAAAACAAGAGAATGGTGATTGGAAAATAGAGCGTTTAGCACCTTAATTCATTAAAAAAAAAAACCGCTTTACTGCAATCAAGACAGCAAAGCGGTTTTTATGGATTTAAAAATGCCTAACAAAATTGCTCGAAAGCCATTTTCAAATTTTCAGCGATAGACTTAGCATCTCGCCCTTCGATATTATGGCGCTCAATAAAATGCACCAATTTACCGTTTTTGAACAAAGCCATTGAAGGCGATGAAGGCGGATAAGGCAGCATGAAATCGCGGGCTTTCTGAACCGCCGCACCATCCACACCTGCGAAAACCGTCACCAAATTATCAGGCACTTTATCGTTATGAGCAGCCATAATAGCCGCCGGACGAGCGTTGCGCGCTGCACATCCACATATCGAATTCACTACAACAAGTGTCGTACCTTCTTTTTTTTCTAAGACATTTTCAACATCTTCAGCCGTTTTAAGGCTTTTGTAGCCCGCATCCGTTAGCTCTTGAGCCATTGGAGCAGTCATTTGCTCAGGGTATTGAGATTGATTATTGATTTGATAGAACATAACTTACTTTTTTTTACTGAATTAAAAGTTCAGTTTTTGTTTAAAAATTAAAATAAAGAACAAAGTTATGAAATTTTAGTTTAAAATACCCTATCCAGTCGTCAGATTTACATGAACTAATGTGTACAAGTTTTGAAAAAAATCAATAACTTTGTATGAAACATCATGAGAAAACCCTGTAATATTGTATTTTATGTCAAAAAAACAAACAAAACTCAAGATTCATTTAAAAGAGCAGATTAACGAAGGCAATCTTTACGACAAAATTTTTAAGGAAAATGCTGAGGCAATATTTTTACCCCTGATTGAAAGACGATTAGGCATAAAAATAAAGACTTTTAAGCCTTATAAAGCGAAACTCCAAACAACCCTCGAAAGAGAAATGGATTTTTTTTATGAGGTTGAGACAACAGACGGAGTTAGTTTTCTGTTACATATAGAGTTTCAAACGGATAATGAACCAGATATGGTTTATCGAAAAGCTGAATATCACGGCATCGCTTTGAATCTCAGAAAAATGGAAATTAAGCATTTTGTGATATATTTAGGCACTCAAAAGCCGACTATGCGCACCAATTTGCTTGAAAAAGAAATTTATAGAGGATTCGATTTGATAGATATTCATTCAATCGATCACAGGCTAATGTTACAGTCGCAAGTACCTGATTTTATCATATTAGCCATATTAGCTGATTATCCGCCTGAAAAAGCTGAAAGTGTTTTACGCTTAACTCTGCAGCAATTGAAAACAGCCTGTAGAAACAAAAGTGAATTATCAAAATTTATCAAACAACTTGTAATTTTATCTCGACTTAGAAAAATTGAAGATTTAACAATTAAAATTACTGAAGAAATGCCAATTACATATGATATAGAAACAGATTACCTTTATAAAAAAGGTATTGAAAAAGGTATTGAAAAAGATAAAATTGAAGTCATTTGCAATGCAAGACTTGAAGGCATGTCGGTTGAAGTCATTGCCCGAATCGTCAACCTTTCGCCTGAGCGGGTTCGTCAAATTTTAGACGGCAGGAAAATTCAATAATATTAATCTTGCTACAAATAAAAGCTCTTAATCGTCAATTGATGATTAAGAGCTTTTATTTTTATATGATTGCATAAACAAGAAAAACATTAACACTGCGTTTAAGAATTAAAATCTATACCAGTATGAAAGTATCCATCATCTTTTCACTTATCCTCATTAGTTGCGCTTCGGCTGTGGCTCAAAACAATCCAAACCCCAAAATCACTCAAACGCCGCCTGTTACTTATGGCGCGAGAGGGAAATTCGGCATCGCTGATGTCCAACTTTTTGATAAATATTTAAAAGCTATTGAAGGTGTTGGCACTTCTTCAAAAGAACTTTTAGCAGAGCAAAGCCTCAAATCTTATATGATGCCGCCTCGTAAAATGGGCGTTTCTGCTAATGCCGATTGCTATGCTATTATGAGTGCCATGGAATTTTATGTCAATCTCAACAGCAATTATAAGGACAATCTTTCGCCCGATTTTATCCGACTCAATCAACCTAAAGGCAATATTGAAGAGAATTTGAGCTTTTTAGTCACCAATGGCACAATCTCAGCAGCCATTTTGCCCTACGAATCGGCTACAATGACCCCCTCAGTAAATGCGGCAGTTCGGTACAAAATCACGAATTATCTTAAATTATTTCAACCCACTACTCGTCCACAACAAAAATTATACGACCTTCGCAAAGCTATTACGCGCGGCAATCCTGTGATTGTGGAATTACAAATTACTAATGAATTTAAAAAACTTCGCCAAACCCGCTTATGGAATGCAGCTGATGGTGATAAAACATCAGCCGGAATGCAATATGTGGTTGTAGTAGGCTATGATGAAAATCGAAAAATGGTAGAAGTTCTTAATTCATGGGGTAGGGAATGGGCAAGTGGCGGTTACGTGTGGATAAGTTATGAGGATTTTGGCAATTTGGCGAGCAATGGTTTTGTTCTTCTGCCTTAAAACTTTTCCATTTTCAGATAAAATGATTGTAATTTTAAGCCTATAAAATTTAAAATCTCAATTATGTTTTCAAGGCGTTTCTTCTTAAAAAATACTGCAAATATGCTCGCAGGGGTACCTTTTATACATTGGGCAGGCGAAAGTTTGCCATTTTATGAAAGCAAATATAATCCTAACAACAATCTGTTTTGGACGCAATTAAGAGAGGCATTTCCACTCAATAAAAATAGGGCTTACTTCAATAACGGCACTTTAGGACCTTCTCCACAAATAGTTTTAGACGCCGTTATTGATGCCATGAGAAAAATCGAAAGTACAGGCGAAATGGCGCATACCATACATATACCACGTCAACGAATTGCACAATTTGTCAAAGTTTTGCAATCAGAAATTACGCTCACAAAGAATACTACTGAGGGGATTAATATCGTCGCTTGGGGATTGCCCTTAAAAAAAGATGATGAAATTATTATTTCCAATCATGAGCACGTAGGCAATGCGCTGCCCTGGCTACATGTTGCCAAGGCTAAATCATTGAAAATTAAAGTTTTAGCTTTAGGTAATTCAGATGATGAAACGTTTTCTAATTTTAAAAAAATAGTTTCCCCTAAAACAAAAGTCATAGCTGTTCCGCATATCACCTGCACAACGGGGCAAGTGCAGCCGATTAAAGAAATGGCGCAATGGGCTAAACAAAAAGGCATTTTTATAGCTGTAGATGGAGCGCATGGTGCGGGTATGCTGGATTTGGATTTGAAAGCTTTGGGTTGTGATTTTTATGCAACTTGTTGCCATAAATGGCTTTTAGGTCCGAAAGGAACAGGTTTTTTATACGTCAAAAAAGAAGTTCAAGACATTTTAGTGCCGCATTTTGTAGGTGCAGGAACACATCAAGGTTGGACAATTTCGCCCAAAAAAGTTGAATTATTAAACCCTACAACTTCTGCTGAACGCTACGATTATGGCACTTACAATCAAGCCCTTTGGTTGGGCGTTGAGTCGGCGATTGATTTTTTTGAAAAAATAGGGATGGATAAAGTCGAGGCAAGGGTGAAAGAACTCAACCAATATTTGCACTCGAAATTGCTTGAATTAAGTAAAAAAGACATCAAAATGCTCACTCCTACTGAGGGAGTCTCTACTTCAGGTATGTTGGGTTTTAAATTGCTGAATAAAGATTCAAAAGCCTTTGCCAATGAAGTGAATAGCCGTTTTAGAGTGCGATTTGTAGCAGAGCATGGGCTGAATTCGTTGCGTATTTCTACCCATATTTACAATAATAAAAATGAAATTGATGACTTTATTTTATTTTTAAAAAATTATCTAAATCATTGATTGACAATGAGTTGCATTAAAATTCGGTTATATTTTTGAAAGGCTTACGTTTTAAAGATTTGGCTGGCTGAATACTGATTTTAGGCTTAACTAATTTTATTTCCTCCTCTTGTACTACGTTTGTTATAACAGGTTCAGGCAGTGCGTACCTTTGAATATTTAAGTACGGAGTAAAATGTTCTTTCGTAATTTCCTCTCCATTTAAAACACATTCTACCAAAACAACCGCCTTGCGAATTGACTTTAAACACTCATATTGCAAAGCATGCAATTCATCCAATTCTTCAATATAATTCTTCGTTTTTGATAATTTTGCCATACTACCCTTGTGAATCAGCGTTTTAGCGATTAAAGATTCCAATGTTTTTGAAAAATAATCTTTCGCTGATGTAAGCCTTTGCGCTACATGTGCGAGGTTGGGCGTATTCGTATCGAGCAACTCGTGAAGCTGACGGAGAAAGGCAGTGGCGTGTTTTCCAGATGGCTCGATGGTTTCAAAAAGTTGGCTTGCCCACAATAAATGTTTTTGTTTTTCAGAATTTTTTTCACTTTTATCATAACTCAAAACGTGCCTGCCCCAAGCCGAAACGAGCGGTGTAAAATTGAACGATCTATAAACAAAATCCTTCAAAAATGCATAAATCTCTACTTCTAAAATGCCCGTTATTTCCTCCGACCCTTTTTTATTGGAAGCAA
>JAYUUR010000190.1:0-4981 GCA_043754475.1 Saprospiraceae bacterium
ACTAAAATTGGAATATCCGATTGAATTAATTCACTAAAAGATGTTTGATTTGCCATAGTTTATTTATTTTTTAAATGTTTAACATTCGTCCAAGAGCCACCATTATAAATGTTATCCAAGCCTTTTTCTTTTAAAATACGAGTAGCTTGCCCGCTTCTATTGCCTGATGCACAGCATAAAATAACGGTCGTATTCATCTTTTTAATTTTCTCAATATTTGAAGAAATGTCATTCAAAGGAATATTGAGAGAATTGGCAACATGCCCGCTCGCATACTCACCCTTCGTACGCACGTCAATCACAACAGCTTTTTCACTATTAATAGCCGCTATTAAAGCCGAATTATCTTGAGATTTAAATAAATTAAGAAACCAATTGAACATGATATATGATTTATGAGTATAGAAAAATGCGATTAAAAACCGGCTTTCAAATAAGACCAACCTTTCGTCTGCTTGTCCACGACTTCAATAATGCCCGCCGGTACAAAAAACGCTTCAGATACAATTTCCGATTTATCAATCTTTCGCTCGCGCAACGTATTTTCACAAGCCGCGAAGGTCACGCCTTTAGCTTTCAATTCTTTAATTTTATCAGCGTAGAAGGTTTTTGCGGTTTGCAAAAAACTGATACCATTGTTGTGGCAAACGACCTCAATTTTTGAATTGGGTGCTGCTGCGAGGGCGTTGAAAATCTGCTTAACAGTGGCTCTATGAACTGCAGTGTCGCCATTGGTCAATTGAATGACAATTTTGTACTTTTTGAGGTTGGGTACTGAGGGGTTGGTTTGGGCGGCTGTTTTTACCATTGCAAACACTAAAATTAGAGAAAATAGAAGTAATTTATTCATTGTTTAATTTTTAAGAATTTTATAATTATAAGGCGAATTAACAATAAAAACGGCAAACCATGCAACAATAAATCAAACCAACCCATCGGTTGCATTCCGACTGCACCACCCATGACCCATTTGAGTTTTCCCCAAATATGTGGTTCAGGAAAATAGGGTGCTAAACCCAATATTAAACAAGCGATAATAGTACCGCCCCAGTTATTTAAAATGTTTTTCTTCATATGACCCCCCTCAGTATTTTTTTATGTAAACTGATAATCCACCCCAAAAACTTGCGATAAAAGCGTTTGTGGCGCGTCCAAAATTTGAACATTACCATGCGGTGTTGGCGTAATTGGTGAATGTTGACTGATATAATCCCGCATCAATTGGTGCATAGTGAAAGGCAGGTTTTTAGCATTTTTCACATTTGGAATGCGGCACAACATGTTCGGCGGATCACCATCGCGTTCGCAAGCAGATATGGTATATTCTTTATCCAAATCCAACGGTTTATCGCCAATTGTCATCGTTTGAACCCGTTTCCCTAAGTCTTCATGGGCTTTGAAAGTAATATTCATGCCTTTCATTTTGATGACCCAACCGCCAAAACGCTTGGAAGCATCTTTGGCAAATACATTATTCAACTCTTTTTCAAGCCATTCTTTGAGCTGTTTGCCTGTGACGACAGCCGTTCGAGCTTGCGAATCAACGGGCAACATATCATAAATGAACCCCTCAGTAATTGGCACTTTTCCAGTGGCATCAGCCGTGCGCGGAGGGCAAAAACGGAAGCCGTTAGAGACCACAATATCCGTCTGTGCTTTCCACATTAAAGCATCAATCAGCAAAGTATCAATGGTATTTTCAACGACAAAATAACGATACAACGGAACTGTGGAATAACCATGCACTTTATTAATGCTATCGGCAAAAGGTTTTTCCTGCGCGTCAATCAGTTTTTGCATAGCGGGTTGCGGCTTGTATTTCTGAGCGTCAACCTCTATTAATTCATATTTTTCACCGACGATTTTACCATTTTCAATCGTCAAATCCAATTTTCCAACGAACGAACCGAAAGCCCCAGGCTCTACGACTTTAGCATATTTGCATTGAATCGGCTTCCGCACACGCTCATGGGTATCGCCTCCAAAAATGTAATTCACCCCTTCACATTCAGGCAAATTGGCAATATGAAGCTGCTGCGACAAACCCAAATGCGCTAAAATGATGATAAAATCGCATTGCTCCTGCTCTTTCAAAACTTTGACATAATATGCCAAATTTTCTTCGGGCTTGGTATAAATAATGCCTTTTGAATAATTAGGTGATTGACGAATCGGCACTAAATGGTCGGTGTAGCCCAGAAACCCAATCTTCACTCCTTGTTTCGACCACGTGTAATAAGGTGGAAAAATCAATTCTCCTTTTTTACCCTCGCCCATATCGTGGTACATATTGGCGCATACTTTAGGCGCATCGAGCGCACCCAAGAGTTTTTGCATTTTAGCTTTGCCATAAATGACTTCCCAATTGCCGGGCAAATACAAATCGTAGTTCAAGGCATTCAATATTTCAACATACGCCGCCCCCATCGTTTTCACTGAAAGCATACTGCCTTGAAACATATCGCCCGTATCTACAATAAATGTATCCCGATTGCGCTTTTTAATGCCTTCAAAAACGGTGGCTAATTGGGCATAGCCTGCCGTTTTTCTAAAAACCATTTTTTCATTTTCCCAAAACAACTCATCGTGTGGATGAATTTGGCAGTGGACATCGGTGGTTTGAAGCAGTGTCAATGTCTTGATACCTGCTTTATTTTCTTCAAAATCCTCGTTTATACTGAGGGGGTCTCCTTCGATGTCGGATTTGGGATTTGGGATTTCGGCTGCTGCCATTACAGGTGTTAAACCGATGCCGAGGCTGCCGAGAAGGCTATTTTTTATAAATTTTCTACGATTAGACATATTGTTTTAAATAAAAAGGTCAGTTTAAAATCTGTTTTATTAAATATTGAGGTTCAACCACTTTTGAGCGCGGCATTCTTATTTGAATAACGATAGCAGATAGAATTGTCAAAGCACCTATCAAAATAATGGCGTAGTCAATGCCCAATAAATCGGCTGTAATGCCTGAAATAATAGCCCCGATAGCATAGCCCAAATCCCGCCACAATCTAAAAATACCCAGACTTTCTGCCCTTTGGCTCGGATGCGTTGCTTGAGCAATCGTTGATAAAAAAGTGGGATAAACTAAGGCTGTTCCTAAGCCTAAAAGTGCTGAAAGGATGGCTAAAAAAGAAAAACTATAGCCAAAAGGAAGTGCTAAAATGACAATGCCTTGCAAAAGCATACCCCAAAAAAGCATCTGTTTTTTAGAATATATATCGGATAGCCGACCTGTCACTAATTGCCCAATGCCCCAAACGGTGGGATAAATAGCAGTAATGATGCCTATATCTTGCGTGTTGTATGCCAAATGGATTAAGACAATCGGCAGCAGACCCCAAATCATGCCGTCGTTCAGATTATTGACTAAGCCTGCTTGCGTAACAGCGCCCAGTGTTTTGTCTTTAAAAGTGGTTGCCCAAAAGATGTTTTTCAGTAACGGCAGATTGGATTGTGCGCCTTCTTTTTGAGCAAAGGTTTGGGTATCTTTAATAAAAAAGAAGGTTAAAAATAAACCACATACTGCTATAACGATTCCCAAATAAAAAGGATAAGGCGTGATGCCATATCTTTCTGCAATCAAACCAGTTAAAAAAGCAGTGACGCCGACGGCAAAATACCCTGCAAACTCGTTCAAACCCATTGCCAAACCTCTATTTTTTTCACCGACCAAATCAATTTTCATCACAACGGTACTGCTCCAAGTGAGCCCTTGACTGATGCCGAGTAAAACATTGGCAAAAACAACCCATGACCAAGCAGTAGCATTTATCAACAAAAAAGGAATGGGCAAGGCAATGAGCCAACCCATTATCAGCAAGTTTCTTCTGCCAAAACGATTCGCTAATTTGCCTGTCAAATAATTGGTTATTGCTTTAGAAAAACCAAAAGCTGTAATAAAAGAGAGGATAGCGGTTTTTGATTCGACCCCAAATTCTATGGCTGCAAATTTTGGAAAAATAGACCGCTCTAAACCGACCATGCCTCCGACAAAGGCATTGACTATCACCAAAAGGGTGAATTGTTGCCAGTTTTCTTTCAATCCCAATTCTATTTTTTTAGCCATTAATTTATTGGTTTAAACCTGCTTTTACTGAGGGGGTGTTTTACAAAATTTCTATTTTAAAATAAAAAGGTTTATTTTTACATAAAATATTGTAAAAATGACGAATTCTGCTATTATTGAAAAATTATTCACAGTTGATGAATATATTGATTTTGAAGAAAAAAGTGACATTCGACACGAATTTCATGAAGGGCATCTATACCCAATAGATGGCACAACCCTTGCCCACAATCAAGTTAAACAAAATATGGTGGCACTTATGCGCCCTGTTTTTCGCAAACGGCGTTGTAATGTAGTTGACGAAAACGTTAAACTTCAAATCATAGAAAACAGTAAATATATTTATCCCGATATTTTGCTTATTTGTGATGATCGGGATATAAATTCGACTTATATCTTGCGCTATCCAAGCCTTATCGTTGAAATTTTATCAAAATCAACTGCGGATTATGACAAGGGTTCTAAATTTAGTTTTTATCAAACATTGCCTTCAATTCAATATTATTTACTTATTGAGTCACGTTGGCAAAGTATCGAATTATATAGCCGTACTAAAAAAAAGAACATTTGGACATACCAGCGTTTTTCTGAACCAACAGAAATCATAGAGTTTCCCAAATTAGAATTTCAATGCTCTTTTGAAGACATCTACAAAGATTTAAATATACCTAAACCTCTTTCTTATGTCCTTGATGAAAATGATGAAAATGAATAATAATTCCTACAAAATGTCAACAAAGCGTTACCCTTCTAATGTCTAATGTCTCCTCTTCTAATGTCTAATATCTCCTCTTCTAATGTCTATTTTACTGAGGGGGTTGTGTAATAAGTTTTTCAAGTTTTTTTGCCCAAATTATATTCTGTTTTTTAATACAACCTTGCGAGGGTTCAAAACCCTCGCAAGGTTATTTC
>JAYUUR010000191.1:0-15136 GCA_043754475.1 Saprospiraceae bacterium
ACCTATTTTCAGAACCAATCAGCCCTGCCCAAAGGGGGAACGCCTACGAAGTATGCTAAATTTGTTTAAAAAATGAACGATTTTAATATTTTTCACTATTCATTTTTCACTTACAACATCACCTCAAACCCCCTCAGTACAGAGCCACCTGAAAGCCAATTTTTGAAGTTTTCAATGATTTCCTCAGTGCCATCATTTTTATAAATATAAACCTTTTCATTGTTCACATCTATGAGCCAACCGAGCAACGAGCCATTGAGCATATACTCTTTCATCCGCATTTTCATGGTATTGAAGTTGTCGGATTCTGTTAAAAATTCGACATAAAAATCAGGGGCAGACTCAATCAAATGCTCCGTTTGACTGCTGATTTTGTACGGTTTTACCCACGATACTGAGGGGTGTCGGATAGCACCATTCGAGAGTACAAACCCCGTTTTCATATCCAATACGACGCCTTCGCTGCCTTTTCCGTTCCAAATATGAAGTTTTTCAAGGATTTTCAAGGCAATTTGACTATATTTATGGTGCAGAGGTGTTTTCAAAATAATGCTCCCATTGGTATTCATTTCACAAATTAAGCTCGAATTGAGTTGACTAAAAGCCAACAAATCGGAGGGCGTGAGGCGTTGTAATGGCATAAAAATAATAGCTGACATATTCTATGGTTATTGGTTATTAATTGCTCATTTTCCCCCTAACCCCCAAGGGGGAATCGCTTAGGAAGAATTGGAAAAGATGAACTAAATGTTTGATACTTCCAAAGCGTTCCCCCTTAGGGGTTAGGGGGCAAACATAAATTGAAACACTCAATTTTCAATTTTAACAAAAAAATTTCAATCAATATTTTCAAGACAAATGTATTCAAATCTGATGAATTAGGTAATGAAAAAAACGGCTAAAAATCAGCTTACACACATGGAATCCACTGATTTTCAACCGTTTTTACCTCAATATACTGAGGGGGTATTTTAATTATAAATTAAAATTAAAATGGCTAAACTATTGATAATCAACAATTTAGCCATCCTAATTCCTAATTTTCAATTCCTAATTACTGCTTGACAACTTTTTGAGCAAAAAGAATTTTGCCATTATTTTTCAGTTGTAAGAAATAAATGCCCTGCGAGAGGGTGTTCATATTGACATTCAATTGGTTGACACCATTTTCGACAGTCGTGTTTTTAGTCAAAACATTCCGACCCGTTAAATCAGATAATACAACTTGAGCATCCATTTTTTGATTGCTGTCAAATTGAAGTGTGACTGTTTCTAAAACCGGATTTGGAAAGGTTTTCACCTCCAATTGCTCGCCATTTAGTTCATAAATAGCCGTTGGCAAACAATCAGGTGTCAAAGCTTTACCGATTTGACCGCGAATCTCACCACCCCCATTAGCAGCAGTATGCACATTAAAATACATCAAACCGTTGTTGATAGCGGTATCAGCTAAAGTCGTTCTTGGGAATAAAACGCCACCACCCCACGAGTTATTTGTAGAGGTTCCAAGACCCACCAAAACAGAACCATTTATGCCTTTAGCACCTAAATGAATGTGAGCCGCCGTTGCATTTGACGTTAAACCGGTGGTAACCACGTTGAAAAAGCCATACAATTTATTTCTATCAATTGCCAAATAGCCTACACCCATAGCGTTAGAAACCGTCGGAGGATTCTCTTGTTTTGAACATAAATCAGAGACTAAACCTTCCAAAATACTGGTGGATACTTGTCCGCGAATTTCTCCTCCAGCGTTCGCTGCTGAATGCAAATTGACATACATCTCGCCTTTCAAAAATTTAGTCAAATTATCATTAGAAAGACCGATTTTATCTACATACGCCGCATTTGGTGCAAGGTTATAAGGCGTTAAAGCCACCACTACGGGACCATTTACACCTACAACGCCGCTATGAAAATGCGCTCCATTAGGCGTCAAACCCGTATAAAGAACAGCATATTGCATAGTATCTAAGGCATCAGTAGCCCAACCCACCATCAAACCTTTAGCGTTAGTGGTCACAGGAGGATTTTCTTGAGCACCCTCAATGAGGGCATCGAAACCAATTGCCCCATTGATAAACCCTAATTGACCGCGAATCTCACCGCCCAAATTAGCAGCAGTATGTATATTCACATATACGCGACCGGCATCCAAGCTATCAATCAGTTTCAAATCAGGCAAATCGAAGCTGCCTGTTAGTACACTGCCGCTGAAGGTCAGAGGGAAAGCAACAGGTCCAGCAACTGTGGCTGAACCATAATGAAGGTGAGCACCTGTAATGGGTCCGCTCAAGCCATTGACCACAATTTTATAATCCACTTTCGACAAACTTCTTGATACCACAACAGAAGCCAAACCTAAAGCAGCCGTGTTTACCGGAGGCACTTCGCTGAAACCAGTCATGATTGTCCAAAAATGAAAGTCGGTTTGAAGGGTCACTTGACCGCGAATTTCACCGCCCAAATTAGCAGCCGTGTGGACATTTAAATAAATGTTATCAGCCATCATATCTGCGATAAGCGGCTTGGCAGTTGCCGCTGGTATCTTGCCATAAATGCGATTGCCTTTTACGTAGGTCAAAAGATTGAGCACTACGCCACCATTCACACCTGCAATGGCTTTATGAAAATGGCAACCCGTAACAGGTCCGCTCAAGCTATCAAAAACGCCATTTATCGTCATTGACTTGTCTTCTTCAAGCACAATTGTTACTAAGCCCTTTCCTTTAGTTGCCACTGCGGGCACTTCATTGGCACTGCTCAGACGAACAGTTAGGAGAATACTCCCGTCTTTATTTGCCAATAAATTTGTAGAAGCACCGAAAAGCAAAAGGAAAGCAATAATTAAGGAGTACAGTTTTTTCATTATTAAAAAGGATTTAGTGATTAATTATTTTTAAAAAAATTTAACAATTATAGCTACGAAGATTGGAAAGCCTTAGTTTACTCAAATTTAGCATTTAAAATATAAAAATATATGAATGCAGACATATTTAAATTTGAAATTGTAAGATAAAACACTGATTATCAATTTGTTATGATTTATTTATTGAAGACTCAATAGAAAGAGTTTCTTTAAAAATTGTTCGGTACATCAGTTTTCATTTTTTCATTTTTCGCTTTTCCTATTTTTACTCAACTCACCCCTCAGTATTTTCCTAAATTTCAAGGTAAAAAAACTAATTTTACGGCATCAATTGTCATCCTAAATTAAAATATGACAAAATTATCACACACTGAAATTCTTTAACAATCGAAACCAAAGATTGTTGACTCAATTTGAACATGGCAGGAAATACATTCGGACAAGCTTTCAAAATTACCACTTTCGGCGAATCACACGGCAAAGCCATCGGCGTCATCATCGACGGCTGCCCGGCTGGCTTAGAAATTGATGAAAATTATATTCAATCAGAGCTTGACCGCCGCCGCCCAGGTCAATCAAAAATCGTGACGCAACGCGATGAAAGCGATACAGTTCAGGTTCTCAGCGGTGTTTTTGAAGGGAAAAGCACGGGGCATCCCATAGCAATGGTCATTTATAATGAAGACCAACGCTCGAAAGATTATAGCCATATTGCTGATAAATTTCGCCCTTCCCATGCGGATTTTACCTACCAAATGAAATATGGCGTGAGGGATTATCGGGGTGGTGGTCGCTCATCGGCACGTGAGACGGCAGCGCGTGTAGCGGCGGGTGCAGTGGCTAAAATGCTGCTCAATACTGTTGAGGTACGAAATCCTGATGGCACTATCGGGAAGGGGGTCAAAGTAAATGCCTATGTGAGTCAAGTTGGTGCATTAAAATTAAATAAAACATATAAAGAGTTGAATTTCAATCAGATAGAAAGTACACCAGTCCGTTGTCCCGATTTAGAAACGGCTGAAAAGATGATTGAATTGATTCAAGAAGTCCGCAAAGCAGGCGATACAATCGGCGGCATTGTTACGGGCGTTGTGCAGGGTTGCCCCATAGGACTGGGCGAACCTGCCTTCGATAAACTCCATGCCGACCTCGCTAAAGCCATGCTTTCTATCAATGCCTCAAAGGGTTTTGAATATGGATCAGGCTTCGATGGCATTACCATGCGCGGCTCGGAACACAATGATGCATTTTATGCTGAAACTGTCATTGCGAACGATAGCGTGGCAACTGAAGGGATAAAAATTGCCCATACCAAAACGAACTATTCGGGCGGCATTCAAGGCGGCATATCCAACGGAGAAGACATCTATTTTAAAGTAGCTTTCAAACCCGTTGCTACTATTATTATGCCTCAAGAAAGTATCAACGAAGCGTTTGAATCCGTAGAGGTGACTGGCAGAGGACGTCACGACCCTTGCGTTTTGCCACGTGCTGTGCCTATTGTGGAAGCGATGGCGGCGTTGGTTTTAGCGGATCATTTATTGAGGAATCGGTTGGCGGTTTCAAAACCTGTTTCAAAATGACCAAATACTGAGGGGGTAACCAAAGCAACGTTATTGACTAAAACAGTGTATTTAAAATAAGTATTTCAACGATTAAAAAAATATACTCTAATGAATAGATTTTATACCACCTTATTATTCGCCTTAATCATTTTATGCTCTTCAAAAATATATGCTCAGAACTTGCCTGAAAGCATGTATTTTTCAACCGACGGCAAACGGTTGACTACGGGCAACAAACCGTCCGAAAAGATATACGACGAATCGAAGGTGCATCGCATTGATTTGCAATTCAGCCAAACCGACTATTGGCAGCAATTGACAGCGAACTATGCCATCAAAACGGACATTCCCGCCACTTTGACCTATAATGGTAAAACGTACCCGAATGTAGGCGTTCGTTTTAGAGGCAATACGTCCTATCAACGCGTAACGACTCAAAAGAAATCGTTCAGCATCACTTTGGATTATCGAGACTCTACTCAAGACGTGAATGGTTACGAAACGCTGCACCTCAACAATGCTTTTGAAGACCATTCCCAAATGCGTGAGGTTTTGTATTTGGGTTTTAATAGAAGACACATACCAGCGGCGAAGGGCAATTTTGTCAATCTTTATATCAATAATGAAAATTGGGGCTTGTATTCTAACGTACAGGTTTTGAACGGCGAGTTCATGGATGAATGGTTTTTGAGTAATAATGGTATAAGATGGCGGGCAGAACGCTCTGGGGGTGGTGCCCCCGGTCCGGGCGGTGGTTTTGGAGCGGGTACTTCAAGCCTCAACTTTTTGGGCACTGACGCCGCCACTTATAAAACCAATTATACGCTTAAACATTCTGAAAAAGCCGATCCTTGGGCTGACCTCATTGCTGCATGTAGTGCGTTGAATAACCCTGTTGAAGAGCAACTGAAAAAAGTGTTTGATACGGATAGGGCTTTGTGGTTTATCGCCCATGAAATTATGTTTGGCGATGATGATAGCTATGTCAATAAAGGTGGGATGGATTATTATGTATTTTGGGACGAAGTGACTAAACGCATAGTGCCGATTGAATATGACGGCAACAGTGCTTTCAATAATTTAGGTGCCAATTGGAGTCCATTTTTGAAAGAAACAGATGCCAAATTTGTTTTAATGAACAAATTATGGGCTGTTCCTGCTTTGCGTCAGCGATATTTAGCCCATTTCAGAACTCTGATTGAAGAGAATTTAGATGAAACTTTTTTCAATAATAAAATTGATCATCATTACAATTTGGTAGAAGATTATCTTAAAAATGACCCTAAAAAACTCTACACCTACGAGCAGTTTGTCAGTGCCCGAACAACGCTGAAAAATTGGCTCAGAAATCGGAAAACTTTTTTGATGAGCAATACGGAGGTCAATCGCCCATATCTGGCTATTTCTGAGGTCATTTATGCCGTTGATGCTCAGCCTTTTAAGACACCTATTGCAGGTCAAAAAGTGACAGTGACTGCTAAAATGAGTAGTATAACCGGTATTAACAGTGTCAATTTGTATTATTCTACTGGATTGGATGGTTATTTTGAGAAAATCGGCATGTTGGACGATGGAAAAAATGGCGATGGTGCAGCAGGAGACGGTGTGTTTGGCGGCTTGATTCCAGCCAATGAAAAAGGCATTTATGTGCGGTATTATGTTGAAGCTGTTGCCAATGATGCCTTCAAAACAGTGAGTTATATGCCCAAAGGAGCAGAGCATGATGTGTATATTTATCAGGTGATTCAAGGCGTTTCCAGCAATACCAACATCGTCATCAATGAACTGATGGCAGATAATAAAATCACCAAAGCTGACCAAAACGGACAGTTTGATGATTGGATAGAATTGTATAATAAATCAACTGCAAGTGTTGACCTCAGTGGCTGGTTTTTGAGCGATAATCCTGATAAAAGAAGCAAATGGAAATTGCCACAAGGCATAACGATTCCAGCGAATGGCTACCTCATCGTCTGGGCGGATGAAGACAGTAGCCAAGTCGGTTTACACGCCAATTTTAAGCTCGCTGCTGGTGGTGAAACGCTTTATTTATCAGATAAAGATACGCTAAAAGTGGATGAAATTGCCTTTGGACAACAGCGAATTGATGTCAGTTACGCTCGAAAGCCCAACGGAACAGGCAATTTTGGCTTCTTTTCTCCTACTTTTAATATGAGCAATAGCTCTGCGATTTCACCTACAAACGATATTGCCGAAAGTGATATAAGGCTTTATCCCAACCCCACTACTGAGGGGGTCACTGTAGAAGTTACGGCATCCACAACTGTTCGAGTAAGGGTATTTAATATGCTGGGTCAAGTGATTTATGATAATCCGATTTTGGGTCAAGACTTTATTTCTACTCACGATTGGCAAAGGGGAGCGTATATCGTAAAAATTGGAAATATGAATAAAAAATTGGTGGTTGAGTAAAAAACAAATAATATTATTTTAACACAATAAATGTTTAAAAAAAATTCATATCCAATCTTTAAAAGGTTAAAACATTGATTATCAATATTTTAACCTTTTTTATTTTTTATAATTTAAAAACAATATTTAAAAATTAATTTGATTTTAATAAATATTTTGTTTTAAATTTGTAAGAGAATGCGTAAAATAATTCACATAGATATGGATGCTTTTTTCGCCAGCGTGGAGCAGCGAGACCATCCTGAATTGCGCGGCAAACCCTTGGCGGTTGGCGGTTCAGGTCGGCGTGGTGTGGTGGCAGCGGCAAGTTACGAAGCGCGTAAATATGGCGTGCATTCAGCTATGCCGGGCATGGTGGCAGCGCGGCTTTGTCCGCATTTGATATTTGTGAGAGGCAATTATGAGCAATATAAAAAGGTATCCCTTCAAATTCGTCAAATATTTTTAGACTATACGGATTTGGTAGAACCCCTCAGTATCGACGAGGCTTTTTTGGATGTGACGGAGAATAAAAAAGGCATAGACTCAGCCACTCAAATAGCTAAAGAAATCCGTGAAAAAATATTTGAACAGACTCAGTTGACGGGATCAGCGGGCGTTTCATTCACTAAGTTTTTAGCTAAAACGGCTTCCGGTTTCAATAAACCCAATGGCTTGACGGTTATTAAACCCGATCAAGCGCAAGCATTTTTAGATATTTTGCCCATTGAAAAATTTCATGGAATCGGCAAAGTAACGGCTGAAAAAATGCTGAAAATGGGGGTGAAAAATGGTGCTGATTTGAAAAAGTGGACGGAAATTGATTTAGTTCTCCGCTTTGGAAAAGTCGGGCGGCATTATTACCTCATTTGTAGAGGCGAAGATCAAAGCGCGGTGAATCCGAACCGTATCCGTAAAAGCATCGGTGCAGAAGAAACTTTTTTCGATGATATTGAAGACATTGACGAAATGAAAGAGCAGTTGCGACCCATCGTGAAGAAGGTTTTTGATTATATGAAAAGTAAAAATAACTTTGGAAAAACCTTGACTTTAAAAGCTAAAACGCCTGATTTTCAAACACTTACGCGTTCAAAAACATATTCATACGAACTTAAAAATTTTGATGAATTGCTCAGAGGCACTTATGAATTGCTCAACGCTAATTTTAAAGACATCAACAAGGTGAGGTTATTGGGAATTTCAGTGTCAAATCTTGCGAAAGAACATTCTCGCGACTTCGGTACTGAGGGCATACAATTGGAGTTAGAATTGGAAATACTGGATTGATTTTAAAAAAAATAAAAAAAATAATTGCTTCAAATTGGTTCGTAACTTTTTGAAAATCAATGAGTTATATTTTTCAATTTTTTACTTTTAAAATTTAAAAATAAAAAATCCAAATTAAATTTGGAAGAAAAATAATTAAATCTATCTTTGCAGCGCAATTCAGAGAAAGTCACTGAATTAAGTAAAAAACAAGTAAAAAGATCTCGTAGCTCAGCTGGTAGAGCATTTGACTTTTAATCAAAGGGTCTTGGGTTCGAATCCCAACGGGATCACATCAAAACGAAAGATAAAACGCTGTAAATCAATGATTTACGGCGTTTTTTTTTGGATTTTTTTAAACGCAGCCCCCAAATTTTCGATAATATCCGAGGCTATCAATGCCTCCTGCCCTACTCGCTCGGCAGCCAAATCACCAGCCAAACCATGTACATAAATGCCCAAAATAGCCGCCGAAGATGGCTCATAACCTTGCGCTAAAAAGCCCGTAATAATACCTGTCAGTACATCGCCACTGCCAGCCGTTGCCATGCCCGCATTGCCTGTTGAGTTGAAAAAACAGACCCCCTCAGTATTAGCCATTATTGTATGTGCGCCTTTAAGTAAAATATTGATATTCAATGACTTAGCACTTTCTCTCAATAATTCAAGTCTCTCAAAATCATTATTGGTAGATCCAAAAAGGCGTTCAAATTCTTTAGGATGAGGGGTTAGAATGCTGTTGGCAGGAAGGCATTTAAGCAGGTCTTTATTTTCAGAAATGATGTTCAAAGCATCGGCATCAATGACCATCGGGTTGGTATAGTTTTTCAATAAATCTTTCAAAGCCTTCACCGTGCGTTTATCTTTCCCAAGCCCACAGCCGATACCGATGGTGTTGCAGGATAGGCAATCTTCTATATGCGTCACCACATCGTTGATGGCATCTTCTCGACACATCGCTTCGGGAATCGCCGTTTGCAAAATGAGGCGGTTGCACTGAGGGGTATGAATCGTGAGCAACCCCACGCCCGAACGCAAACACGCCCGTGCAGAAAGTATAGCCGCTCCCGCCATACCCAGGCTACCACAGACCAAAAGAGCATGACCACAGGTGCCTTTATGGGCAAATCTATGGCGTTTTTTTAAAAGATTAAACGCCATATCTTCTGTAATAAATAAATTGTAGAATTCAATTTCTTCTAAATATTCAGGTTTAAGCCCGATGCTTTTAAAGTCAAATGATTGTATAACTTGTTGATTTTCAGGCATTAAGAAAGCTAATTTGGGGGTTTCAAAACTTAAAACACGGTGTGCTTCAATAGTGACTCCCGCCTGCCGCGCTCCGCTCGCAGTGACAATTACGCCTTGGGGCGTATGCCGGTCAGCAAATAAGCCCGAAGGGATGTCTACAGCAACGATTTCATTTTCAGAAGTATTTAAATATTGAAAAAAATCAGCCCAATAGCCTTCGATGGGGCGCGTCAAACCGCTGCCCAGCATGGCGTCAATAATAATAGCATCTTTTGGAATCGGCGGAAATGCTTCGCCTTCATTGATATACCCCCTCAGTATTTCTGCTCGATGAGGCAACATTTCAAGATTTTTTTTAAAATCCTCTGTTTCATTTTTTGAAATTTTACAAATAAAAACCTGCACATTGAAAAATCGCTGATGCAGCAAACGCGCGATAGCTAAACCGTCGCCGCCATTATTACCTGTTCCACAAAAAACAAATACATTTTTTTCAGAATCGTAAATATTTGTAAACCAATAGGTAAAAGCGAGTGCAGCTCGTTCCATAAGGTCGAAAGAAGAGATAGGCTCGTTATCGATGGTATATTTATCCCAAGCTCGAACCTGTTCAGCAGATAATATTTTCATTCAGTAATGGGTGTTTAATAGTTATGGATTGTAAATTTGGCATTTTAATCATTTAAAATCAAATAATTAAAGATGAATATTTTTGAAAATTTAAAAATAGTAGAATTATCGAGTGTGTTGGCTGGTCCAGCGGTGGGTATGTTTTTTGCAGAATTGGGCGCAGAGGTTATCAAAATTGAAAATAAAACAACGGGCGGCGATGTCACACGCTCATGGCAATTACCCGATGAGCAAGTGAATGTAGATGAAAATGGCATAACTGATTCCGCATATTTTCATTCTGTCAATTATGGGAAAAAGCATTATTTCCTTGATTTACAATCTGTTACAGATAGAGAAAAAGTATATGATATACTGTTTCAAAGAGATGCCTCCGGCAAGGGGTGCGATGTGGTGATTTCAAATTTCAAAAAATCATCGGCTGAAAAAATGGGTATGGATTATGAAACCGTCAAGGGGATGATCCCCTCAGTCATTTATGCTCAAATATATGGTTTCGATGAAGAGAATGAAACGCCAGCATTCGATGTGGTGCTACAAGCCGAAGCGGGCTTTATGTTCATGAACGGGGAGAAAGGCGGAAATGCAGTGAAAATGCCCGTTGCGCTCATTGATTTATTAGCAGCGCATCAGCTCAAAGAAGGCATTTTAGTCGCCTTACTCAAGCGCGAGCGAACGGGCAAGGGGTCGTTCGTTTCCACTTCTTTATATGAGTCGGCGGTAGCATCGTTAGCCAATCAAGCGACGAATTGGCTGATGTCCGGTCATATTCCGCAGCGCATTGGGTCTGAGCACCCGAATATTGCGCCTTATGGAGATATGTTTTTCACAGCGGATAATAAATACGTGGTGTTGGCTTGCGGAACTGAAAAACAGTGGTTGTCATTGTGTAAAGCTTTGGGATTAGAGAGATTAATTGATGATAAACGGTTTAAAACCAATGCTTCGCGCGTCAAAAATAGGTCAGAATTGCATGCTATACTGAGGGGGGTGATGGAGCTTTATGAGCGAGATACATTGATAGACTTAATGAAAAAGCATCAAATTCCAGTAGGGGCTATCAGAAATATGCCTGAGGTTTTTGAAAATAAGACAGCTCAAGCGATGATTTTGGAAGGGGTGACTCATAAAACCGTTGTTACAAAATGTGTAAAAACAGTGGCGTTCAAAATTTTTTAAAAAATTCTATCGACAATTTCAAAGTTTTATGAAAATCATTAACTCATACATAATGCATTGATTTTCAATGTATTAGCATGTCTAAAATGGTAAAAACGGTGTTAAATTTTCATACCAAAATGTAGGTATTTTTAAATTACAATTAAAAATTATTTAAAAAATACCGTCACGTTATAATCCTTTTTTTGAAAGTTGGTATCTCCTTTGCAAAACACCCATCATACAATCGAATTCTATTAATTTTTACCGATTAAAACTTTTGATGATGAGAAATCTACAATTTGTAATCACATTTTTAATTTTCCCACTTTGTGTCAATGCTCAAATGATGACACAAGTGGATGCGAACAAAATCGCCAGTTCAAACGCAGGCTCTTCTCACAGCAGCTCTAAAAAAGCAGTGAACGAAACACCTGAACAAGCGAGAATCCAGTTGATGTCTTCACTCAACTTATACAGAGGCTACTCTGTGAGTGTGGATGAAACAAAAATCAATGACCTCAACGAACAAGAAGAATCAGCTTCTTCAGATGACAAAGCCAATTTTAAGGCTTACCTGACGAAGATGGAACAAGTGCTTCAACGCCGCTTGACGACTCTGGAAACAGATAATGTCAAAGACGCTGACCAACTGGCTGAAAAAAGCGAACTTATCCGCGCTTTTAATATCCTCAAATCCGCAGCTTGCCTTGCTGAACGCAGAGATGGCTCATTCGTCAGACAGAAGGATTTTGAAGGTCGTGAAATAGTGGCTTTTCCACTGGATGAACTCCGCAGCAATGCCCGTTATGGTTTTGTTGAAGCATATAGAGAAGGCTTGGCGCGTATTAAAAAAGACCAAGTATTTGGCTTTCTCAACTATTGCGGCGATGAGGTTATCCCTTGTCAATATGAAACGGCTGAGGCTTTCAACAATGGTCGGGCTCTTGTAAAAAAGGTGGATTGGTACTATATAGACTTGAAAGGACAAGAAAGTGATGCACTTTTGAACGTTTCGGATGCTAAAGCGGTGATGTATGGCATTTCATTGGCACGCTTCAAAACAGGAAAATTTGCTTTCATCGACAATAAATATGATATTACGAAAGCACCAATTTCGGCATTTTACGATGAAATAGTGCCTTTCTTCGGTAAGGATGTTTTTAGAGTGCGCGAGGGTAATAAATATGGTATCATCACATTGCAAGGTGCTGTAAAATTAGATCCGAATTACGACAATATAGACATCAGTGGGGCTTCTCACCTTTACAAAATCACACAAAACGGTAAATTTGGCTTGATTGACACCATATGGAAAATAAAATTCACGCCAGAGTTTGATTTAATCGGTCAGTTCAATCAAAGTGGTTTGGCAGTGTGTAAAGTAGGAGAAAACTTCCGTTTGATTAACAACCGCACCTACAAAAGCAGCCAATTGTATAAAAGCATTGGCACTTATAACAATTTGGGCTTAGCGCAAATTCAAGATGCCACAGGAAATTTTGGATTAATCAATGCTGACTTACAGGTTGTAGTAGAGCCTATGTATTTTAATATCGGCGAATTCAACGAATTGGGTATGGCTCAGGCTTGTCGCTACGAGAAAAAATGTGGCTATATCAATACTAAGGGGGTAGAAATCATCACGCCTGTATATGAGCAAGTTGAGCCTTTCAATAAGCATGGTTTGGTAGTAGTGAGTGAACTAACTAAAGATTGCAATAAAAATAAAAATTGCAAAACGGACATCGTTTACAACAAATATGGTCAAGTCATCATTGCTAAAGCCAATGAAAAGGAAGTGACGACAATGAAAATTCGCTACGAACTGTTTGATACTTTGCACAGCGATAAATATGTGGTTGTAAAAATGTTTATAGATGAACAAGTTCAGGGTTTTCATTTGATAGAAGCAAAAAGCTTCAAATTAGTAACGACAACGACTTATAACAGTATCACTCCATTCGATATTAATGGCATAATGAGGGTCAAGAAAGATAACCTTTGGGGAATGCTCGATACGACTGGCAAAGTGGTTTTAGTACCGACTTATACAGAAATCCGTAAGCAAGGCGAAGGTTTTTATGCTGTCAAAAATGAGAATGACAAGATTGGATTTATTGATAAAAAATCAAAAATTCAAATTCCATTTGAATTTGATGATGTCAAATCTTTCAGAAACGGGCACTGTATTGTAACAAAAGGTAAAGAAAAATGGGGTTTGATTAACAAATTCAATGCTAAAATCGTCCCGCTTTACTTCAAAAGTGTAGCAGTAAAAGATGGTCAATACGAAATGGCAGACGACAAAGGCGGTGTGTATATGATTGATGACAAAGGAGATTGCCTACAAAATTGTCCAAAATTCGAGGAGCTTCGTAGAAAAGCCAATCACTAAAAAATTAATTTCTCCATCATTGGTTGCTAATTTATGTCCCCTCAGTATTCCAGATATTTTGGAAATGCTGAGGGGCTTTTTTTATATGGGTGATGGGTAATGGGTAATGGGTAATATTGAATCCTAATCGTTGATTCCTAATTCCTAATTCCTAATTTTTAATTCCTAATTCTATGCTCTTTTTGCTTTTTCCCAAACAACTGATTGACTGCCTTTCACGAGCCTTATGAAACCTCTATAAACTGAGTAATTCATCATACAAAAATAGTAAGGAATATAAAACATTTTGACTTTTAACTTAAATTGCTCACATGCCCAACCTAAAGCGGAAAGTGTATAAAATACCATTTGGCAGCCAAAAGTAAAAGTATAAAACGCACTCGTTTTGGCTAAATAAATATTTAAAATAAAGATGATAGGTAAAGCAATGGGTGCTAAAGTCCATCTTAAAACACGATGGGAGACATATTGAAAAGTTAAAATACCATATTTAAAAGGATTGAGTAAAGCTCTTAAACGCCAAATCGCTTGCAATCCACCTGCCGAAATACGTATTTTTCGCTTCAATTCCTCTTTCACATCAGCCGAATGCCCTTCAACAGCATAAGCATCTGGTTCATAAATCACTTTAAAACCCTTTTGAGCAACCCTTAAAGTCATGACAAAATCTTCAATCAAAGTATCTTTTTCAACAGGCATAAAAAGCTCAGTTCTGATAGAAAATAATTCACCCGCAGCACCAACAACACTGTACAACTCTGAATCCCATTTTTTTAACAATGATTCGTATTTCCAATAAAATCCTTCACCCGCACCGCTTGCCTCGCCGCTCATAAGCACACGTTTTTCGCCTGCGACAGCTCCTACTGAGGGGTCTGAATAATGCCTGACAATATTTCTGATGGCATCTTTATTGAGGTCAGTATTAGCGTCTGTAAAAATAACAATAGGTGTTTTTACAGAAGACATCACACGCTCCACAGCCGCTATTTTGCCCCGTCTTTCAGGCTGATGGAAAAGCTCAACATGATGACCCCTCAGTACAGAACCCGTATTTGGGCTATATTGTACTGAATCGTTTTGATATACTCTGATTTTATCAGGTGTGAAATCGGTAGAACCGTCAGTTACAAAAAAGAAGAAAATTTTCTCTTTAGGGTAATCCAAAGCGAAAGAGTTTCTAATTTTTTCGTCAATCCAAGCTTCTTCATTAAAAGCTGCCACTAAAAATGTGACCGATGGTAGGAATTCGTCGTCTAAACGCGCAAATGTTTTATTTGACTTTTTAGAAAAGTATCTTTTAATTTTTACTAAAAAAAATAATAAAATTCCATAACCGAAATAGCTATAAAAAACGCCAAAGAGCAAAAGCCAAAAAAGAAGTTCAAATGTCATATTTAAAAAATTATAAGTTTTCTTGAAAATTTGAAAACAGGGTTTAAATTTAATTGTTTAAAATAAAATACGGTAAAAGTTAAAAAAAGTGTCGAAATAAAAATAAGAACAGTCTTGTCAATAGGATGGTAAAAATAATTTAAATTTTAGCGTCGAAAAATAAAAATCGTGACATCAAAAAAATAAATTTTA
>JAYUUR010000192.1:0-4975 GCA_043754475.1 Saprospiraceae bacterium
ACAATGGAAAACCTTGTAAGGCTTGATTCGTTAGTTATTTAATGGATGAAGCACTAGAAGAATTCTTTTTGAAGGCTAAGTTTTTATAAGAAAGCCCTAGTTTAGATAATTAGGAATTAGGAATTAGGTGCTGTGTTCAATTCCTAATTCCTAATTCCTAATTCCTAATTATACTGAGGGGGTACTTTTATTGGCGTTTTCATCCTTTTTTTTTTCATCCGTTGGTGCTTCCTCAATATCTTGAATATCGAGTTCGACATAAAAGTCAGTGCCTTCATTTTCAATGGTTTCAAAATGAATGCGCCCGTTGACGGATTGAATAATATTTTTTGTAATCAACAAACCGATACCGCTGCCGTATTGCTTTGTGGTGAAATTAGGGCTGAATATTTTATCCTGAATTTCTTTAGGAATGCCCACGCCATTATCTCTAATGCGAATGACCGCCGTATTATTGCGCTTATAAAGACTCACGCCCACACGTCCTTCGCGGTCGTCAGGAATGGCTTGAATCGCATTTTTGACCAAATTATTAAATGCTCCTGTCAATAAAGTACGGTCAGCATACACCGTATATAACTCATCGGGTACATTGAGGGTGAAGTCAATTTTTTTACCTTCTTCTTTTTGACTAAAAAGATCGGCAACAGAACTCACCAAATGGTTGATAATGAATAATTCATTGCTTGCTTTTTGCGGCATTTTAGCAAAATTGGCAAATTCCGACACGATTCTTTCAAGATTATCAATCTGATCAAGCAATACTTTATTAGACCGAATCAAATACTCTTCAAGATTATCAGGGCGTTGCCGACGAATCATTTCCAAATGCTGAACAATGAGTTTCATGGGTGTCAGCGGATTCCTAATTTCATGGGCTACTTCCTTCGCCATTTCGCGCCAAGCACCTTCTCGCTCGGCTTCGGATAGGCGGGAGTAAGTATCTTCCAATTCAATTACTTTGTTGTTGTAAGCATCAATCAAAGCACTGATTTCATCTTTTTTATCCCAAGCAATTAATTCATTTTTGGTTTTATTACCCAACGACAGGTTACGCAAACGGTCAGCAATGTGCTGAATAGGTTGCATATTGCGCGCCGTTAGGAAATAAATGGTGCAAATACCCACTAAGAAAAGGAGCGTCAAAATGGTGGCATTATACGTCCATATTTCAGAAGTATCGGTGCGTATTTTTCTATCGCGCGAATAATAAGGCAATTCGAGATAACCTAAAACATGGTTGAGACTGTCTTGAATAGTATAATAAGAGGTTCTGTAATGGAATTTACCAATTTGCTCTTCAGTTTTAAACATTTTTTCCATTCCTGACTTGAGATGCATATAAGCCACTGCGTCCATTCGCTTAGAAATAATGCCTTTGTCAAAAATATTTTGTTCGGAAGTAGCAAACATAGCCCCCTCAGTATTGAAGAAGTGCATGGCATTTTGATGCGTTTCTGAAAAACGACCAAGCAATTGTGAGATGTTTGAAGCATTATCCACATCAAATTTATGCAGCTCATTCAAATCAGAAATGACATTATTAACAATAGTATTGCTCTTGGTTTCTAAGTCAATATTGTAATATTTTTCACCTAAATTTTTGAAATATCGAACTGTAAAAAAGAAAATAGCAATGTAGGACAGTAAAACAAAACCAATACTTGGAAACAAAATACGATTGCGTAAAGAAGATTGAAATGAAAAAGTAAAATCAAATTTCACAACGTCTGGTAAAAAATGAATAAAATGATTCACCACAGCCAAAACGAAGAGCAAAAGACACAGCATCAATACAATGTACATAAATAAAATATAGCCTTGCGACGATACTGCTTTCGCCTTACTAATACGCACCACGACCCCCTCAGTATTTTGATAAATAACTTCATCGCGGCTGCTTTTTTCTATTTGAATAAAATTGGTGGGTTCGGGAATATCCGATTTATTGATGTATCTGTCATAAATACCTGTTTGATTTTGCTCTGTACAGATACCATTTTTATAGATGGCGTAGCTGTAATCGTTGAGTCGGGGCATACTTTTATAATGCCTATCAACAAAAAGCTCGGTGAATACGCGGCTTGACAGTTTATCTTGTCGCCGAAATTCCATAGCGATATAAATCGGATTATTGGGCATAACTGGCACTTCTGCAATTGAGAGGTAAGCATAAGCCCCTTTTTTATTAGTCCAGAAACGAATCCGGTTGTTCGCTTTGTCGAGATGTTGCCCGTTTTCATAAAGCTTGAGGAGTGAATGCAAGTCAAAACTATCGCCTTGTATCAATGCCTCACCGTTGCGATAAAAACTAAAAAATCGAAAAGCGTATTGATTGCTCAAATAATCGTCGTTGATAAAATTGGTCTCAATGATATTGGACACTCGCTGAGGGTCAATTTCTAATCGAATCGGAAATACTGAAATTGTTTGAATATTTTTATCTTTTTCAATTCTTGAAGTCAACATTTTTATGCGCCTTTCTGCTACCGTATCGCGTTCTCTGGCGAGATTGACGGCATAATCTTTAATGACTTTGATGTCTTTTTGAACATTAAATCTTGAAATAAAAAATGCTTGAATGGCTGCAAATGCTAAAATCCATTGCATTAGCCACATCAACCCGGGCGATTTATGGCGGAAAAATTGATGAAAAATGATGATGTAAAAAAATATGAAGAGCACATAAACCCAAATCGGCAGGTTTAAATCATAATTTTCAAACAACAAAATACCCAAGCCTACTGCTACATCTATGGCTACAAAATGTTCCCAATGATTGAGATTTAACTGATTGACAGCACCGATAAGCCGATGGCTAACTAAGAAAACGGATAGCAAAATGACCCCAACGCCCAGCAATGCAACGATGCTTCTGAAGTTGAAATCCGATAAGTTATCAAAAGCCAAGAGGTTGTTCCAATTGGTTACCAAATCGTTGAACACGCCAATACATAATATAATTTGTAGGACTATGGCGCAATAAAATGCAGATGCCAAAGTCCATCTTTTCCAAAGGGGTTGATCGGTGAAACTGGGTAACCGAAATTCACTACTGAAAAAGATTGAAAACCAAAATAAAAAGACCGTATCAATGAGTAATTCGGACAGTGATTTTACAAATACTGCATTTTTAAAATCGCTGAATTGGAGCTCCAAAAATGGTAGAATATCGCTATTTTGAATCCATAAAATGCACAACCGCATCAATGCCATGACGCAAAAGAAGAAAAATGTTCCTAAAACCGGCGAATGATATTGCCGCAACATTTGCTTGGCTATTCGATCACCAAAGATACCTATAAAATAAAAACCCGATATGAGAAGAATAGACATGCCGAGGTCGTGCAAAAGGTCGGAGCCTACATCTTCATTATTGAGGTAACAGAGGATTTGACCGTCGAGGGTAGTGAGATTATATTTTTGTTTATTTTCAACTAAATTAATATCGATTGGAATAAAGTTAGAAGCGAGAAAATGGTTTTCTAAAAACTCGCCTTCAAATGTTGGATACATTTTTTTCAAAGGAATTAAAGCGGCTGTAGTGACTTTTATGCCATCTTCATTTATCAAATTGCGGTAACGAAGTTCATATTGAGAAGACTTCATCGTCAGCAGTTTGATGCAGGTTTTATTTTTCAGTGTATCAGAAAAATTCTCCCAAGTAGGCAATACATCATTTTGAGACCAAAAAACCAAAGAATCATCCTTGAAAATGCAAAAATTAAAGGGTTCTTCTTGCAATGAATCCAGTTTTTGCAGATCCTCTTTGAATGCACCGCCCGCCATTTTCTCCTTCAAGCGGCGGTCTATGAAATTTTTATCATTTAATAGGGCATTGGCTCTTTTCTCTGTCTTGTGTAAATAATTTTCAATAGTATTTTTATAACGCATTAAATTGTTTTCACCAGAGAAAAGCGCATCCCAGATAAAGGCTGACACAAACAACCCTAACCCTACCCACAATATCAATAATTGACGTCGATTAAGTGTCACCATATATTATTTTGTTTTTTGAGCCTTTATATGAATAAAAGACGGTTTAGATATGTTCGTTTTAACTAAAAAAAATCAGCTAACACTTTCGAGGAAAGAAATAAAGTTAAAATTAAAATATATTTTTATTTATTTGCTGTATTTAATTAAAAATTTTACAAATATGAGAAAAAAATCTTGGGCTTAAAAACTTTTTTTATAACTTTCCTTTTTTATTCAGATGAAATTATAGAAATTCATAAAGAAACTTAATTTGAGTTAAAAGATTGACAATCAATTTTTTATAAATTTAAACTAATTACATAAACCGAGATTTCAAATATGCTTCAGGAGCCCATAGAAGAAAGATACAATGAAGTCCTCCGCCAACAGATTGCTCTTAAAGGCGAAATGGCTATGCTGCGCCAAAAGCAAACGGAAGATTTGCGAAAAGCAGACAAACGCTCTTATCGTTTTTTATACATTTTGTTGATTTTACCATTGACCACTTTTTTATGCGGTAAAAAAATAGACCCCTCAGTGTATGAGCGTCGAATCGCTGCTCAAAGGGATTCCATCACTCAATTGCAGTCAGAGAGAATATTGCTCGAAAAAACTCAACTTAAGCAAACTCGATACATCATTCGAGCGGGCGATGATTTGTCCATCATAGGCAATCTTTTTTTCAATGATATAAAAACCGCCTATCAAATTGGAAGAGATAATGGGCTTTATAGCGATTATCAGCTCCATCACATCACGCCGGGCGACACCCTTATCATAAATTTCAGATAATAATGTATCTTGCAGCCTGTTCATCGGTCTATCGCGGCGCTCTTCCAAGTAATTGGCAGGGCGATGAGGAAAGTCCGGACAACGCAGAGCAACCACACCACCTAACGGGTGGAGTCTGTCGAGAAGTCGGCGGGCATAGAGAGTGTCACAGAAAATTACCGCCCTGTTCGATTTCGGATATGGGATTTCGGATTTCGGTTTGCGC
>JAYUUR010000193.1:0-4974 GCA_043754475.1 Saprospiraceae bacterium
CCTTAATTTCATTAAAAATGCAATTTATACTGAGGGGGTAGCTTGCTATTAAATTGATTGAAAATTTATTTTTAATTTATAACTAATTGATTATCAGCGAGTTAAAATTCCTGAATTATATGAATAATGCGTTGAAATAATCGCGGAGCGATTGAATATGAATAACCTTCGATGAAATCGGAGGGTTAAAGTGAGTGGGTTGCCCTAACCGCAAAGCGGTTGAATGTGAAATATTACCAATTGCTGACAATCTTACATTCAACTGCTTTGCAGTTATACCCATTCTTTACAATATTACCTCCCTGATTGCATCAGGGGTTATTCATATTCAATCGCTCCGCGATTCCAACCTATAATTGGCATTCTAAAAAGTTGAATCCGAAAACCAAGTACCAAAAGGTGGAAATTGCTGACGGTGGCGTTCTTCTTCTATTAGTCGGATGCGTTCTTCTTCTTCAAATTGACGCTCCTCTTTTGTTTTATCAAAAATATTTTGGTTGAAATAAAAAGTTTTTTCTTCAGCCGCATAATGATGATCATCTTTTTCATCGTATTCAAGTTCTTCTTTGAAAAAATAGGCTACAAAAATACCGACAATACCACCGATGAGATGACTTTCCCAACTAATATTTTTTTGTAAAACCTCGGTAGTCGGCAAAATACCTGCTACCATACCGCTATAAAAAGTGGTGACAATTAGGGCTAAAACGATGCTGCGGATGCTGCGTCGAAAAACGCCTGTCCAAAAAACAAAAGATACTAAACCATACACCACATAACTCAAACCAATATGAAAAATACCCGACCGCGCAAACGACCAAACCAAAACACCGCTTAAAAAATAGATGATGATAAAAGCGCGCAAAGCTACTCGCTGATAAAAATAAATAGTCATGGTGGCTAAAACGAGGAATGGAACGCTATTGGATGCCAAATGTTCCCAATCTCCATGAAGCAAAGGAGCGAAAATGACCCCCCTCAGTCCAATTGACTCGCGGGGATAAATGCCCCAATAATCTAAGTCCAAATGAGACCATATTTTGAAAAGATGTATCAACCAAAGTGCTGCGATAAAAAGCAACGGCGGCAGAACACTGTCTTTGAAATTAATTTTTTGTTCCAATTGAATAATGGGTTGAAGATGATTTTTTACAAATTTCAATGATTTCAACGTTTAAAACAATGTTTTAGAAGATATTTAAAAAAAATAAAACGTTGCCGAGTTAAATCAACAACGTTTTATGTAGAAAAGTTAAATGTAGCTATGCTTTTTTAAAAAATTGCATATCGTAATTTATCGTTTTTATCGGGCTACCGTCACATCACCTCGATATAATAATTTAATGCCATCCTCAAACTCTACTTCAACGAGATAAACATACACACCTGTCTGTACGACTTTGCCTCTAAAAGTACCATCCCAACCTTGCGAAGGATCGCTTGTAGGCGGGAGGTTCTGATTTTGAAACAACAACTCGCCCCAACGGTCGTAAATGCGGATAAAATTGATGGCTTTGACGCCAACGCCTGAGAAAACACCGAAATAATCATTTTTATCATCATCATTCGGTGAGAATACGTTGGGGATAAAAATATTGCGATTGCGCTCCAACTCTACTAATATTTCGGCTTGACCTATACAACCATTGACGTCTGTCACGCGCAACTTATAGGTGCGATCATCCAACGGTTTCACGAGTGGGCGAAGCGGTTCGCTTGTAAAAGTCAAGTAATCTTTAGGTGTCCACGAGACCGAATCAATAGGCAATGAGCCACTGATAATCGGGTTCAACCGCACTTCAGTTCCCAAACCGACCAATATGCGCGGTGTCGGAATAGAATCAACAATATCAGCGAATTTTATAGTAATCGGAGGCGGTTCACTGATGGTAATATTGGTTGTATCAGAGCAACCTGTTATCTGTTCAGTAATAGTAATGAGATGTTCTCCTGCAAAGACAGGCACTTGATAACCAACTGGATATTGAGGTCCATTATCTACTGAAATAGTGAAAGGATGCAAATAAGTACTACCAAAAGCAGTATCTAATTTGACAAAAGTCAATTCTGAATTACAGCGCGGAGATACAGGCGGCTCGAGGAAATAATAAATTTTATCGGGCTGAGTCACCTGCACTGAAATAGAATCGGAGCAGCCTTTTTTATCGGTTGCTGTGATATAATAAATGCCTGATTTAAGATTAAATGCTGAATCCGATTTAGAGATATTCGGCGACCAATTATAAGTTGTAGAACCACCGTTGCCACCTGTGCGAATGAGTTTTATTCTACCATCGTCAGCACCATTGCAGGTAACGTTATTGGACTCATTAGCAACTGTATCTAATTGCATTTGTTGAGGCTGATTGATTTCTATACTGAGGGGGGCTGCTAAACATTGATTATTGTCGAATACCATCACTGAATATGAGCCGGCTCCAACGCTGATGATGTCTTTTGTAGTAGAGCCATTGCTCCATGCATAGGTATAGGGTGGCGTTCCCCCTTCAACAAGCACTTCCGCTTTGGCATCTCTCAAGCCAAAACAAGACGGTTCTTCAATTTTAGGTGTCAAATATGTTAGTGGCAATGGTTGAGGAATATCAACTGAATCTCTTTTGAAACAAGTACCATCTGAAACAGTAACTTTTTGCCAACCACCGCAAAGCTGGATGGCTCTTGCAGTTGTTTCGCCCGATGTCCAAATATAGGTGTAAATGCCTGTATTAGCTGAACCTCCGCTTGCTATGGCTGTCGCTTTACCATCACTTTTGTTTTGATTACAAACGCCAAAACAAGTAGTTGCCATAATATCTGTAAATGCCACGTTGATTTCAGGTGGACTGACCAAAGGAATTGCCGTTACCAAAGGTTGACAGCCATTAAAATCTGTGACTGTAAATTGATAAACACCTGCTTTTAGTGAGGCAAAAACTGCTTTGGATGTCGGTTGACCGCCTGTCCAAGTATAATTATACGGTGCTGTACCACCTTTCATCACTAAAATAATAGTCCCATTTTCATCATTAGGGCAGGTTGGATCGGTCTTAGATGAATTGGCTGTATCAATTGTTATCGGTTGAGGAGCTTTTATTACTGCAAATGTATCTTTCAAACAGCCATTGCTGAGTGTAATTGTCACTCTATAAGTGCCCGCTTGCAAATTTGTAATACTATCAATCACACCGCCATTATCCCATTTATAATCTGTCACCATCACCCCCGCAGGTGGTGTTACCCTCACTCTTGCTACGCCATCGCTTTTTTCAAAACAAGTCGCATCTTTAGTGGAAACGGTCACCGTTGGCTTTATAGGAACAGTGATGACGAACGAACGGGATCGCGTGCAATTTGAAGCGTCCGTCACAGTTACTGTATAGGTGCCGGCTACCAAATTGGAAATAGTCGGCTGATTATCTGCTACGCTGCGGCTCCATCTATAAGTAAATCCTGAAGCACCGCCCGAAGCAGCGATGGTAATTGTACCGTCATTGCCTGTAAGACAAGATTCATTTTTTAAATTAACAGAGTCAATTCTAATGGCAATCGGTTGTGTAATTGTGAAAGAAGAGTCCAATCGGCAGCCGTCTTGATCTCTAATACTGAGGGGGTAGTTGCCCGCTCTTAAGTTTTGCGCTAAACTCGTCGCCACATTATTTGTCACAGTGGTAACGCCTGTCCAAGTAAAAATATAAGGTGTATTGGTCGAACCGCTTGCTGTGACGAGTATTGTTCCTGTGCTTGCTCCATTACAAAGCACATTGGTGACATTGGCTAATAAACTCAAAGACCTTTGCGCAGGAACTGTAAATGAATCAACCGACTGACATGTATTATCACTGATGGTTACAAAATATTTACCTGCTCCTAAATTTGGATTATTAGAAGTAGTACTGACATTTGTTATATTATTGCTCCACCTAAAGGTATAATTGCCATTCACAGGCGAGCCACCCGTTACTGAACTGATTAAAATAGAACCATTATTCACTTCTTTACACAAGGCGGGCGTAATATTTCTACTCGCTACGCTTATGGGAACAGCTCCGATAGATATTCGAATAGAATCTCTACAGCCTTTAGCATCCGTAATTGTAGCAGCATAAGAGCCTGTTGCCAGATTGGTGATGGTAGAAGTAGTTGCTCCTGTATTCCATAAATATTGATAAGGAGCAGTTCCTCCCGAAGCATTCACCCGTATAGTGCCATTGGTCTGCCCGGGACAAGGCTGCGTCACCGTCGTAGGACTGAATAATGCTGCCGGTTGAAAAACTTCTATTGAATCTATTTTTACATCTGCCGTAGCATTTGTTACAGTCACGTAATAAATACCTGCTGCGAGGTTCACTATTTTGCCCGTATCGCCCACCGCCATTGTACCGAAGCCGCTCGTCACTTGACTTGTTTTGCTTTGCCATGAATAAGAAAAAGGTGCGCCGCTTCCCGTTGGAATAATTCTAATACGACCGCTTCTTTCACCATTACAACGGACACTATCCGCTGCCAATCTTGTATTAACAGGCGATGAACCTATTTTGATAGAACCCGGTATAGTATCTTTTCCTAATGGATTGCCATTGGCATCCCCCACTTCAAAAGGCGTTAATTTACCATCAATTTTGACAGGCGAAATCGTTCCATTGGGTCCGATGGCTTTAAAACAAACTTCAAATAACAGAGAATTATCAGGTCGTGTGACGCCACCATTTGTAAACCATGAAACGACAATATTACCCGGTATGAGTGTATTTAAAGAGTTTTCGTCAAAACCGGGGATATTTGAGTTTCTCAAAGTATCATAAACTAATAAAGTAGGGTCGTAAGTAATATCAAATTGGAATGCCCCAATATTTGTAAAACCCGTAGCAGTTACCTTCACACAGACAGTACTCCCTGAATTAACCACTTCATTGGATACTTTAAACTGTACAGTTGGAAAAACAGCCTTACCTGTTCCGTTGCAGCTTACACCAT
>JAYUUR010000194.1:0-15117 GCA_043754475.1 Saprospiraceae bacterium
AGCCTTAACTATGGCTAATTATTCCGTCTCCACCATAAATGGTGGAGTTATAAATTCTTTTAACTCATTGATAATCAATGAGTTAAAAGATGTGGGTAATGGACAGAGTTCCAAAACTTGCTGCAAGTTATAAATACACTAAAACAAACCTTCCACTGACCAATAACGCTCGCCTGTATCATAATTAAAAGTCAAAATGCGAGAACCTTTAGGCAATTCTTGTATTTTTTTAGCAACAGCAGCCAGCGATGCGCCAGTAGAAATACCTGCTAAAATGCCCTCTTCTTTGGCAAGCCGTTGGGTCATTTCAAAAGCCTCTTCTTTTGTAACCGCAATGACGCCATCCAATATTTCACGATGCAAATTGTCAGGAACAAACCCCGCGCCGATGCCTTGAATCGGATGCGGTGCAGGGCTACCACCACTGATAACGGGTGATGCTGCCGGTTCGACAGCGAAAACTTTCAAATTGGGAAATTTAGCTTTCAAAACTTCACCCACGCCCGTGATGTGTCCGCCCGTACCCACGCCCGTGATGATGGCATCTAAGCCTTCTGGAAAATCATTTAGAATCTCAATAGCCGTTGTTTCGCGATGTACTTTGATATTGGCTTTATTGCTAAACTGCTGCGGCATCCATGCATTGGGGTCGGCGTTTACGAGTTCAGCCGCTTTTTCAATCGCGCCTTTCATACCTTTTTCTCTTGGTGTCAACTCGAAACTTGCGCCGTAAGTGGACATGATTTTGCGGCGTTCGATAGACATGGATTCAGGCATGACGAGTATTAATTTATACCCTTTCACGGCGCAAACCATCGCCAAACCGATGCCTGTATTGCCAGAGGTCGGCTCTATAATGACGCTGTTTTGGGTCAAAATGCCTTTCTCTTCGGCATCTTCAATCATGGAAAGCGCGATGCGATCTTTGATACTCGCACCCGGATTGGCTCTTTCCAATTTTATAAAAACCTCATAATCTGAGGAAAATAATTTGTTCAAACGCACGTGCGGTGTGTTTCCAATTGATTCTAAAATGTTATTAAATTTCATAATTTTAAAATTTTTATTTTTATAAAATATTGATATTTAAACTTTTAGAAAGTTTTTACTTTCCAGAAGTTGTATGTTTTATTTAAATGACAAAATTAATAGGCTCTTCAAAATCTTTGTTGGCTCTCACGCGTATTTCGCTTTTATGATACACAAGCGAGTACGAAGGCACCCCCTCAGTCAACCAGACATTTCCGCCAATAATTGAATCTCTTCCGATGACGGTCTTTCCGCCCAATATGGTCGTGCCTGAATAAATAACTACATTATCCTCGATGGTCGGATGGCGTTTTTTATGGGCTTCCGATTTTGACACTTGCAAAGCACCCAACGTAACGCCTTGATATATTTTGACATTATTGCCAATATTACAAGTTTCGCCAATAACGACGCCTGTGCCATGATCAATAAAAAAACCTGAGCCGATGGTAGCACCAGGATTAATATCAATGCCCGTCAAACTATGCGCATATTCTGAAATCATACGCGGTAAGATAGGAATTTTCAGCTCATAAAGCTCATGCGATAGCCTAAAAACGGCAATGGCATAAAAACCTGGATAAGCCGTGACGACCTCTTCTATGGAATGTGCTGCAGGGTCGAACGCTAAAAATGCTTGTGCATCGGCTTGTAAAGCATTGTAAACCAAAGGAATACGATTGAAAAAACTTTTAGTTATAGCCTCAACGGATGAAATTTGATTTTCAAGCGGCAGCAGCAATTCCCATAATTGTAGTTCTAACTGACGTATTTCCAATTCGTTGAAAAATTCCTCGCAGCGGACTGGGAAAAGCATATCAATTAGCCTATCAATCCATTGCTGCGCTTTGCGCTTGGAGGGCATCGGACACATATTAAGGCGATGCTGTTCGTGGATTTTTCGCAGCAAATTCTGAGGGGTCATCTCATCAGTTAATTGGTTCATATTTATTCGATAATTAAAAAAATTTAGTTTTGAGTGAAATCAATTTCGAATATAAAGAAAACTTTTATTATTAGAAAATAATACTATTTTTAACGCAATGATGTGTAAACAGTTTAAATTTTGAAACGTTTTTTCTTTATTATTAAAACCTGTAATCCAAATGCTTATTCAACAGCGCATAAAAAAACGCCCGATTGCTGGAAACAGTCGGGCGTCAGCAATTTCCGCTTTGGCTTTTTTTGTCATTCAGAAGGAATCTCTTTGTACCATTTTTTTATAAAAGAAAGGCAATTTTAACTTTAAATATCTCAAATAAAGCGAAAAGAAATTCCTTCTGAATGACAAAAATCCCAAAGCGGAAATTGCTGATTAGACATCTTCATTTTTTTTATCCGCCGGAGTATGATCGGTTTTTACACTTTCAACGGATTCATCTACCCCCTCAGTATTTTTAGTCAAAAGGGGATTATCACCATTTTTAGCCGTTTCATCAACGCTACCCTCAATTGCTACTATTGGCGCATCTTCATTTTCAATAATATTCTCTTGCATTGGGGTTTGAGGAGTATTCACTTTTTCATCCTGCCCACTAAAATAATGGCGTTGAAACAACAAAATACTGATGACACCCAAGGTAATGGCTGAGTCAGCAATGTTAAAAACAGGTTGAAAAAAAACGGCATTGCCTATTTCGTCGCGCCATAAAGGGAAAAACAGCATATCAACCACTCTGCCATGTAGAAAGCTCTCATATCCACCCGTTGCAGGAAACAATTTAGCGGGTCCGCCTGAACAATGATAGTCAGATTCTGAAAAAATTAAACCATAAAAAGCAGAGTCGATAATATTTCCAATAGCACCTGCCAATATCAATGAAAAACTCGCAATGAGCCCGTTACTAACACCCCGCTTGATGAGTTGACCAACGTAATAAATCAAAAATCCGATAGCCACAATACGGAAAAGGCTCAATGCCAATTTGCCATATTCACCGCCGAATTTCCATCCGAACGCCATGCCAGGGTTTTCTACGAAGTTCAACCTTGCCCATGAAAGCCCTAATAAAGTCCGTTCTTCTCCATAGCAAAATGATGTTTTGACCCATATTTTCAAGGCTTGATCAATGGCAAGTATTAAAAAGATAATCAATATGGCTAAATGTGATTTTTTCAATTTCAATTTTTTTTAAACATTTTTTAAACTTCCTCCTTCTGCCACGCTCTCATCACAGTGACATAAATGCCTTTTTAAGCCCTTTCAGTATCCTTATTTTCGAGTACGATTGATGTACTATTTTCGATGGAATCCTCAATTTCAATATTTTGAATGTCAGTTGGTTTTTTATGGAAGCTATTAAAACATTTGCGTTGAAACAAAAGTAAACTCAAAACGCCAATGGTAATAGCAGAATCAGCAATATTAAAAACATGTTGAAAAAAAAGTGCATTGCCCTCAGAGTCGCGCCAAAAAGGGAAAAATAACATATCGACCACTTTGCCTTGTAAAAAATTTTCATGCCCCTCTCCAAAACCAACAAAATGCGCTGGGGTGCTTGAAAAATGGTAATCAGATTCCGAAAAAATAAAACCGTAAAAGGCGGAGTCAATGATATTACCGAGTGCACCCGCTAAAATGAGCGAAAAACTAATGATCATCCCATTGCTTGCATTCCGTTTGACAAGCTTGCCGATATAATAAATTAAAAAACCAATGGCTGCTAAACGGAATATACTCAAGGCAAGTTTGCCATATTCACCGCCAAATTTCCATCCGAACGCCATACCTGGGTTTTCAACGAAATGGAGTTTTGCCCATGAAAGACCCAATATAGCCCGTTCTTCACCATAGTAAAACGAGGTTTTTATCCAAATTTTCAGGGCTTGGTCAATCACCAGCACTGCAAATATTATTAAGATAGCCAAATAGGATTTTTTCAACTGTAGAATAATTTTTGTCAAATAATAGAATTGACCCCCTCAGTAATTGGGTCAATTCATAATAAAATTGGGTACGAAAAACATATAAATTTTAAAAAAGAGTGCAATTTTACGATGATTGCTTGAATTATTGTAATTTTTAGACATACAAAGGCATTTATTAACCATTTGAAACATAAAAAAATCCGTTTTGAGTCATCAAAACGGATTTTTTAGGAAAAAAATTTTAATTAAAACCTTGCATATCTTCACTCATCAAAGTTTTCAAAACCGAAACAGACAATGCCGTTCCGTTTTCACCTTTAATACCTTTTGAAGCATAATAGTCTTCAAGGTGAACGAGAGCACGATAATAGGCAACCTTCAAAGCTGTATAAACTTGGTCGCTGTATTGAGAAGTAGCAGACCATTTTTCCAAACCTTTCCATGTATTAGCATGCCAATCAAGAGCTACTTTTGCCTCTTTGGCAGTCAGTGCTTCATCGGGCAAATTGCCTAACAAATCAGGCGTTAATGGCTGTAAATCATCTTTGATGCTCAATTCACGCGTCATAGTCAATAGCAAACGAACATCTTCCCAACCTTCAAAACCGCTATATTTTTGAGACAATTCATCATACATTTTCAATCGACGATTGAATTTTATGGCTTTATCAAAAGCTGTTGAAGTGCCTTTTCCAAACTGACCATCAATTGTGCTACCGTAAGTGCCTACTTCTTTCAAGGCTTCTTGAAGTTTGATAGCCGATTTGCGCTTAGAGGTAATCGAAGGAACGTTGCTGTACGATTCAGGCACACCGCCTTTAGGTGTCACACTTGCCACAAGGTCAGATTGAACCACGAGTTTTTTATCGCCTGTATCAAATTCCGAAATCGGCGTCAACTGAGCATCTTTCACTGTTTTGACAAAAGCATCAGCGAAACCCATGTTTTGAATTTCTTTCAATTTGACTCGGGCATCATTAATATCTTCGTAATAACCATGCATAATGCGCACTTGAGCAGCATTAGGCATCGAATAAATATCGCCGACTCTGGCATACGTTTTCCAATTAATGGCTTCGCCCGATGCTTTGCTCGCTAATTGGATAGCGTGAACAGTTTTAGCTTTTTTGAGCGAACGCGTCGCTACGAAAGCATCATCATAACCTTTGGCTTTTACTTTGGCGAGAACAGGCTCAGCGGCTTCTTCGGAACTAAAGCCTCCGATAAATACCAAACCGTTGCGCTTATATATATAGGCGTAAGAGCGAATGGCTTCAAAATCAGCTTGTTTTACATAATCATCAAAAGCCCCTAATTGAACGGTGTACACAGCCGATGCTTGGTCTGGAGCATTGCTCGTCTGGGCGGTAGCAGTAGCGAAGCTACTTATGAGCGCGAATAAAAACGCGATTTGTTTCATGTTTGTCTTATGACTGAATTGTTAGAGAATGGGTTTTAAAAGATTCGTTTGTGTTAAAAAAGGTATATTTTGTAAAGTAAAACGTTTTTATTAAGATGTTAATATGCAAAACTGCCATTTTTTTTCATTAAAAACAAATATTAAAAAAAAGTCAGGCGTGTTTTTTCTTATAAATTCATATAAAATTGTTTAAATTTGTCAGTAATGTTGATGTAAAAGTAAACAACGCCATTATATTTTTGAAAAACTCATTTTTATTGCCCCATACTGAGGGGGTGTCTTTTTAAATCGAATCTGCCACCAATGACCAAAATTGAATTTATACAATCCATTCGCCAATTCATCGCCGATGGCAAAACGGAAGATGCACTCCATCTACTCCGTGAAAAAATCAGTGATTATGATACATCCATCCTGACAGATGCCACTATTTTGGAAAGTCGTTTTCAAAATGCCAAATCGGATTTTGTGATGAAAGGGATTTTGCCAAGAGAAGACTATGACCGAACGGTTGCTCAAGTCAATTTCGCCATCCTCGAATTGCTTGAAAAGATTGAAAAAACGACTATTTTACAGTCTAATACTGCTAAAAATAAATCAAGCGGACGCATTTTACACAATATTCCTGGCATCATGCCTCTGGGTAGAGAGAGCCGCTGCATCGTTCGCATTGCTTTTGACGATGAGACTTTGACTCGCGATTTTCAACTGACCAAAGATACCGTCATTCAGAGCGTCCGCATTGCAGAAGTGATGGGCGTTGAGCTGTTAGATTTTAACGAAACCCCTGCTTTTCAAATTCGGACTATTACAGAAGAAGAGCAATTTTTAGCGTGTGATGATTACACCCAGTGGATTTTTCAAGTAAAACCTTTAATGGAAGGTAAATTCCCCTTGACTTTGAAAGTGTGCGTCATTGAAGAAATCGATGGCAGAGAACGGAAGAGAGATATTGTGCTCGAAAAAGAAGTTTTTATCATCAACCAACCTATCGAACCCGCTGCTGCCCCTCAGCGTGAAACGGTAACCAATAGCAAAATTGCCTTTGAAGAAACCAATATCCATTTGAATTATAATGTCACTGAAAATCAAGTGGCAACCGTTGCTCAGTCTGCTCCTAAGAAAAAATCAATGACCGCCATCGTTTCGGCTATGGCGACAGTGATTTTTGCTATTACAGGCTTATTGATTTATCGGCAAGCCAATGTTAGTACAACGCCCGAAATTGTTTCTACAGGAAAGGATTCTATTAATATTCAAAATTCAACCCAAAATTTTCCTCAAAATAAGAGCGAATTAGCTGAAAATACTCAGCAGAATACAGATTCGTTGCTTGAAAATATTGAACCGGGAGTAGGCATACCCGACACTTTTGGTGTGTTTGCCAATACTGAGCCTCCAAAAGTCGATAAAAAAAATATGCCTATTAAAAAAAATCAAGATGTCGCATCAGCCAAACCAAAACTCGCTAAACCAAGTCTACCTAACAAACAGAAAAAAGAAAATAATCCTGTAGCCAATGCGAATGAAAAAGGTAAAAGCAATAAAAATCAAGGTAATTTTCCTCTAAATCCTGATTTCCCTACAAATGATGGATCAAACAAGCCGCCAGCCAAATCTACTACGCCTGTTGAAGTTGAAATGAAAACCTACAAAGTCAACATCAAACTTAAAGATGAAATGAAGGAGGCGGATATATTGGTCAATGGTGAGAAGCCTTTGAATGTGAAAAAAAATATTTGGGGAACACCTAAATACGTGGAATTTAAATCGAATAAAAAGCTGCAATCTTTCACATTTATCAAAGAAGGGGTTTCTTGCAAAGTAGAAAATATAGATGTCAGCAGTGGGTCAGTATCGATTGAAGCTTGTAGTTTCAAGAAAAAATCGAGCAATTAGTCCTTTCCTTCATCGCGTCCCAGCATTTTACCGCCGCTTTTGATGAGGCTATCAGCCAATATCGCCTCTTTTTGAGCATCTATACTGAGGGGTATCATTTTCAAATCCGAAAGGTCGGGCTGCCCTGCATCTACCCAAGCGGTGTACCATGCAGAACCCAAAGCATGAATAGCTCCTCTCATTCGTAACTCTACCATGCCGCCCAATTTATCATGGAATGCCTTAGCATAATCAAAACACGGCTTCTGAATCGCTACGCCATTGATAGTTTCAATACAATATTTTTTATCAACTGAAAAAGATTGATTTATCTCTTTTTCTATTTGTAAAACATTGGCAACCAATTTATTAGACTCCAAAACAACATTCCAGAAATATTCTTTCGGATTGTCGATATACTCCGCTCTTCCTACAAAAAAGTCATATTGATTATCTGCAAAAAGCTCTGGTAGGCGGCTTTCCCAAAAAGCATGAATGCCACTTTGATTGGTCAACTGACCATCATAATTTGAAAAAGTATGCAAGGGTACGTGGGCATCAGCAAGATAATGACCCAACTCTGCACTCAATTTTAGAATGCGATTTTTATCTTTTTGAGTAAAAGCCTCCGTCAATTGTTTTTGAACAGACAATAAATGATAAGGCAAAATACCTGTTGAAGTCAAACGGTCTTTGGCAAAAGCGGATTGAATATTTTTAACGGATAATTGCTCTTTTTTGAACAAAACTTTCAAAGAATCGGGCGCAATACTGAGGGGGTCGTCGGGTTGAATTTTTATTAAATTATTGATGAAAAAGCGGCGATAAAATGAATCGGCAATGGCTATCGAATCCCGCCCAAAGAGTTTCCGAATCGTTTTTGATTTAAGAAAATAATCGCGCTTTTGTTTTCTAATTGTTTGATAATCAATGAGTTGTAAAGTATCATTTTTATCGGCGGTGACAATAAAAATATCGGTATGGAGTATTTGAGCTTCGATTTTGTCATGCGGTAAAAATGCCCATCGGTCGAGATTAATATAATGCCGATACCCCTCAGTAGGGATGGCAAATCGCCGCTTATCAGGGTCAATGGCGTGTTCAGTAATATATTCAATCTCTTTTTTATAAAGCGACATCATATCAGAAGGCAGCGTAAAAACCGCTAACCGATTGATGCGTTTATGAGCAAAAAAGCCCCAAGTTTCAGAGGGCAATGGAGCATTAAAATGGGTCGGTTTTAAGAAAGAAGTTAAAACAAAAAGTATTAAAAAAGTTAGGGCTAATTTAAAATTCATTTTTTTAATTATTTATGCGAATAATGTGTTGAAAATGCCGTTAGGCATGGCATATCGGTAGAAATTGTTAAAACCCGGTTGCAAGTCCCAGAGGGACGACATATTTAATTTTGAAAATATCGTGGCTACGCCACTTTGTGTGTTTTTGATTTGTTTATTACCGATATGCCATGCCTAACGGCATTTTTAACCCATTATTCGCTTCAATTAATTGCGAAATTTTTTAACTCACAACTAAATCGCTTTCCCACCTTTCAGCTTCAAAATATGGTTGGTTTTTGAAGCCAAATCCAAATCATGCGTAACGAGTATGAGCGTTGTGCCGGCTTCCCGATTGAGTTCAAAAAGGAGATTTTCGACTGTTTCTTTAGTGTCAGCATCCAAATTGCCAGTTGGTTCATCGGCGAAAAGGATTTTTGGATTGTTAGAAAAAGCGCGGGCAATGGCGATACGCTGTTGTTCGCCGCCGCTGAGTTGAGCAGGATAATGGTCGTGACGGTCAGCCAAACCTACTTTTTTGAGCAGTTCCATTGAGCGGCTTTCAGCGTTGCGCTCCCCCCTCAGTTCGAGCGGCACCATCACGTTTTCAAGAGCCGTGAGAGTGGAAATCAGTTGAAAATTTTGGAAAACAAAACCCACGTATTGATTGCGAACAGCCGCGCGTTGGTCTTCATTGAGGCTGTCCAAGGATACGCCATTGAGGATAACGGAACCAGAGGAAGAGCGGTCAAGCCCAGCACACAAACCCAAAAGGGTGGTCTTACCACTGCCCGAAGGTCCAACAATAGCCAATGAATCGCCTGACGGGATGTTAAAACTGACTTCGTGCAAGACGGTCAAATCCTTACCGCCGCTTTTATATGTTTTAGTTAAATTTTGAACTTCGAGCATTTTTGTAACGAAATTTAATTAATAATTCGGGTACAAAGCAACAAATAAATACCATAATTGATATATAAAACAACGTTTTTCACGTTTTAGAAAAAAATCCTCCACATTTTAAGTCATTTTTTCCTAACTTTGAATTTTAAAAAACAGTGTTAAGCGATACAAAACGCTTAGATAAAAATAATTTTCAATACAAAAAACATTCTTTTTCAAAATTAAATTTGAAAAAATCACTATGAAACTAAATCCTGTATTAGCTCGCAATCAATGGGCTGTGGTGACAATCCTCGTCGTATCACAATTAATAATATCTTGTACCGCTTCTAAAAAGAACAATCGAGATATTCCAAAATCTTATGGCATCACTGGCGCAAAAGGTATCAGCAATGCTGAAGCCCGTAGTCTTTACGTTGACCGCTACAAAGCCATTGCTATCCGCGAAATGGAACGCACAGGTATTCCTGCCAGCATCAAACTCGCGCAAGGTGTTCTCGAATCGGATGCCGGGCGCAGCACTTTGTCTTCACAATATAATAACCATTTTGGCATAAAATGTCATTCGGATTGGCAAGGCGAGCGATATTATAAAGAAGATGATGATAAAGACCCCGTTACAGGACAATTAATCAAATCTTGCTTCCGGGCTTATAAAAATGGCGATGAATCATTCATTGCTCATTCTGAATTTTTACGCGACCCGCGTAAAGTTTATCGCTATGGTTCACTCTTTCAACTTGACCCTAAGGATTATGTGGGTTGGGCAAATGGTTTGGTGAAAGCGGGCTATGCTACGGGTCAGACTTATGGCGAAACGCTTATTCGCTTAGTTGAAGATTTGCAACTGCATCAATACGATTTGATGTCGTCCAATGATGTGGCATCTAACAACAATGGTCAGAACAATAATTCAAGCGGCAATCCTAATTTCCCTAATAATAATTCGGGTTTTGATAATTCCTCTGGTAATTCAGGCAATAATGCCAATAATAGCGCATCCATATCTTCGGGGCAACGCAATGATGCTAGTTATTTAAAAGTAAATGGTGGTTTGACTCTTGAACAATTAGCAGGTCGCCAAGATATCAGCCTACGTAAATTGCAAGAGTATAATGAAGAAATAGGTGATCCTACGCGCCGTTTGCCGGAAGGCACTATCATTTACACACAACAAAAACGCAATCATTGGAGCGGTAGCGACAAAACATATCGAGTACAGGCATGTGAAACCATGTTCGATATTTCTCAAAAATTTGGTATTAAACTATCGAAACTATACAGTAAAAACTCAATGCGCGAAGGGGATCAACCGGCTATTGGCGAAAAAATTTCTCTTCGGAAAGGCTTGTTTGAGCGTGTAGATATGCCAGCCTTGCGTGATACTTTTGGTGAATGGAAAAAATGCCGTCAACCGGATGTCATTATTGAAAAACCGGTTACAAATCCGTCCACTGTGAATCGTCCGACGAATCCACCTGTTACAAACAGCGGTGAATTTGGTTTTGAAATAACACCGGGCGGCAATAATCAGCCTTCGAGTAGTTATCCAAGTACGCAACCGACTTATCCACCGTCGTCGTATCCGTCTTCGCCTTCTAATTATCCGACGACTGAAACAAGTACGTCACCATCGTACCCGACAACTCAACCGACTTATCCGACTACGCAACCGAGTACAAGTTATCCAAGTACACAACCAGCGAAGCCTTCGACACCCCCTCAGTCAAAGCCGGCTACACCGAAGCCAACGCAACCAGCTATTAATTCTCAATATTATACTGTGCTACAAGGGGAAACGCTTTGGGCAATATCTCGCAAGTTTAGCTTGACTGTTGATCAATTGAAACAAATGAACGGTTTATCTGATAATGTTATTAAACCGGGTCAGCAATTAAGGATTAAATAAATTACTCGATATACCCCCTCAGTTGCCACGTTCCTCGCAATGACATTTTGAGGGTAAAATAGATAAAAATCTTTATGATTTTTTATAAATTAAAAATTCATAAAATTTACATAAGATTGATAATCAATAATTTATGTAAATTTTATGGATTTTTTTTTGGAAATTTTTATACAATATTTTTAACCTTATTTTTTCAACTCGCAATACGCCTTCATATTGGCTAAACCTTTTTCATAATCGAGACCGAGCATTTTATCCATAAATAGACCAAACCATCTGCTGATAGGATTTAAGCCATTATCGCTTTCAAAAGTCCAAACTAATTTTGTAGATGCCGTATCTTTTGCAGTCAAAATAAAGTTACTGATGGCTTCACCTTGTCCTTCAAATTCCATTCTGTTTCGCACTAATTCGTTCGGTTTAGATTCCAAAATGGTTACTTTACCTTTGCCTACATTGCTTTGTTCGCTCGCCCATGTGTAATAAGCTCCTAACCCTGCACTCGAAGGTTCTGAATATTTCCAAACGGTATTGGGGTCGAGTTTAGCCCAAGGAGACCAATTTGACCAATTTTTCAATTCATTGACTTGATTGAAAACAGTATTCGCTGGAGCATTGATGTCAATAGCGCGCTCTATATGCGTAGTGCCGGGCATTAAAAATCCCAGTGCTAAAAGCAGCGCAATGATGCCTAAAATCCATTTTAAAATTTTCATGACAGTTAATTTACTCTTTCGGTTTGTCTTTACCTGTGCTATACAATTCTTTTTCACTAACTTTTTGAATTTTCATACCCCCTTTCAGCTTCCGAGCAATCGAGCTATAAGGTGCGGCAATCACTTCTTCATCGCCATTCAAACCCGATGTAATTTGGATATACTGATTGTCTTGAATACCCGTTTTTACTTCTACCATTTTCACTGTATCGCCCGAAGCTATAAAAACCACCTCTTTGACAGGTGATTTACCTTCTTTTTTAGGCGCGGCATTTTTATTGGCTTCTTCTTTAGCTTTTTTCAACTCAGCATTTTCATCGCGCGTTGTGACCGATTGAATCGGCAAACTGATGGCATCTTTCACTGAATTTGTATGCACATTAATGGAAGCCGACATGCCCGGACGAAATGGCGGACGCCCACCACGCAGCAAATCAGAATAAGACGCTGGGTCAATGCGCACTTTGATGACGAAATTGGTCACTTGGTCAGTCGTCAAGTTCACCGCGCCAGTAGCGGTAAAAGCATTGCTCGCTGTGTTAGCAATTTCTGAAACACGACCTTTGAATTTACGACTCGGGAACGCATCCACTTCAATATCCACATCATTTCCTACTGCCACACGCCATATATCGTTTTCGCTCACATCTACTTGCACTTCCATAGCATTGAGGTTGGCTACGCGCATGATTTCGGTACCCGACATTTGAGCCGTACCAACTACGCGCTCCCCTTTTTCAATGCTCTTTTTTGAAACAACTCCATCAACAGGCGAATAAATAGATGTTTTATTCAAACTTGTCCTCATTTCTTTCAACGAAGCTTCAGCACTTTTCAGATTGTATTGAGCGGCTTCCGCACTTTTTTGAGAAGAGGTAATATCTGACAATGACGCTTGGATTTGAGCTTCTACTACTTTAGCATTAGCTTCCTGCTGGCGCAACTGCGACTGAGTGGTCTCAAAATCTGCATCCGACACGACACCATCGCGGTGCAATTGCTCATTGCGCTTGAAGGCTTGCTGAGTAGATGCTAATTGTGCTTGTACTTGTTCTTTTTGAGCAATAAGTTGTAGTTGTCTGCCTCTCACACTTTCAATATTAGACAAAGCGTTGGAGTATTGCGCTCGAGATGCACTCACGCCAGCTTCTCCACGCGTCACTTGGTCTTTATAAATTTCTGCATTGACACGTGCCAACAACTGACCTGCTCTCACGGAATCACCCTCTTTGATGTACAATTCCACAACTTCGCCTGATACGTCAGAACTGATTTTGACTTCTTTTTCAGGAAAAATACGCCCACTGGCAGAGACAGTTTCTTCGATGGTGCGTTTTTGGACTTTTTCAGCATAGACCTTTTCGCCTACTTTTTTATTTCCACTCGTCATAACGGCTATTCCGATGAGCACTATCACGGCACCCCCTAATATCCAAATCAATTTATTACTTTTCTTCTTATTCGGCTGAGCCATGGTTCATAGTTTTTTTATCGTTTGTTAATTTTATTTTTTTCTACCGATATTTAGCCCCTCCAGGGCAATTATCTAAGTAGTTACTTTTATTTTAAACTCAACTTTTTACCTTCATAAAATTCCACAATTTTTAAGCGGAACAGGTAATCATATTTTGCGACTGTCAAATCCCTTTCAGCCGTATCGAGTGTATTTTTCGCTTGCGCAAACTCAAAACTGTTCGATGTACCGATTTGAAACCGTTTTTCAGCCGCATCAAAAGCCGCTTTTTGAGCATCGTATGTTTTCTGAACGGCTTCATATTGCTTTTTAGCGGCTCTGGCATTGGCTATGGCATTCTGAACATCCGTTTTCAATTGTTGCTTATCTCTATCAAGTATCAACATTTGACTTTCAACATTTAGCTTTTGACGTTGTACACCGATTTGGCGGCTGAAACCGCTGAAAATCGGAATGGATAAATTCAACCCAATGCCTTGTCCAAAATTATCGCCTAATTGAGAGACATAAGGTTGCTTAGGAGCATCGGTTGCTTGTGGTTGTAAAAATGTTACTTTCGTCGTTTGACCATTAATAATGACTTGTTGTTCAATAGGAACAATAACCGTTCTGGCTTTTGTAAAATCTAAAATGGTATTTGAATAGTTGGAATTTAGATTAGCCGAAACACTCAAAACAGGTAATAAAGCGGATTGCGCTATTTTCACAGCCATTTCTGCACTTTTTATGCGAAGATCAGCAGCCCGTATTTGTGGTTGATTATTCAATGCTTGATTATAAATAGCCTTGAACATAAAACCGTCAGGATTGACATTGGTCGGGATGACGACCCTCGGACGCTCTATTTTAAAAGGCGTTTCAGGCGAAAGTTCCAAGAGGTTTTTCAAATTTAAATACCCTATTTCTACATTATTAGCGGCTGTTACGATTTGTTGTTCATCGCGCGCCGCTTGTGCTTGAAGGTCGTAGATGGCATTGGGCGGCAATTGCCCTGCTTTGATTTGCTTATCAATTCTATCCAATTGGCTTTGGCTCGTTTGAAGGCGTTTGCGCGAATTTTCATACTGCTCTTCATTCAAAAGTATCTGCAAATAGGCTTGCGCTACAGATAGTGAAATAGTAGAAATTGATTGATCAAGGTCAGCTTGAGCCGCTTTTATATCAATCGCACTTTGTTTTATCTGATTATTGATGCGCCCGCCATTGTAAAGCGTGGCGCCTGCCGAAATACCCAAACTGTTGTAGTTGGTCGTACTATTTTCAAAACTATAAGTAGAAGGGTTGACGCTGCGCCCGAAGTTAAAACCCAAGTTAGTATTGGCTGATACTGAGGGGTATCGCGACCAGTCGTCTTGCTTTTTAATGAGCTCTGCATTTTTGACAGCAATCTGGCTTTGCTTCACGATGCGGCTATTCTCCTGCGCTTGATTGATACAGCGTTCGAGCGTCCATGTCTCTTGCGCTATGAGCGACCCGCTGAATAATGTTAAACCGATGATTATGAATTTCTTAAACATAGATTTTTTATATTTTATGAAATGAAACGTAATTATTTAGCACTGCCGTAAGCAGTATTTAAAAGGAGTAAAAAAGATATAACTTTGCGTCATGTTAGAACCCGTCCTTCCAGAAAGCTTAGAAGC
>JAYUUR010000195.1:0-15104 GCA_043754475.1 Saprospiraceae bacterium
CTACGAGAATTTTCTGCAAAATGTGAAATGAGTCCAGAGGACTCGCACGTTTGTAGAAAATAACCTAAAAATGGACTTCGAGTCCAGAGGACTCACACGTTTGTAGGCTTTATAATAAACGTATGAGTCCTCTGGACTCGTAAAAAGTGGGGTTCGTTCATTATTCTACAAACGTGCGAGTCCTCTGGACTCTTTAAATTTACGCAAAAGCTTAGTTAAGTATATGCCGTAGGTTTTTTTCCGAAGGAATCCCTTTGGGAAAAAACCTTATAGGCTTGTAACTAATTGATAATCAATTATTTAAATTATTTTTTTTGTTTCATGTGATTGAATAAAATTCTCTAACATCCGCATATCTACTACCCCAATCAGCGTGTCCTCTTTCATCACAGGCATAATATATTGACCGCTTTGAAGCATCCGATAATAAACTTCTTTGATGCTCTCATAAGGTGTCACAATTCTGAATTCATGCGTCATGTAGGTAAAAACAATGGCGTCGAAATGTTTATTTTTAGCCGCATCTATAATGTCTTCTTCTTGAAGGATACCCCTCAGTATATCCCTATCATCAAAGACTAAAAAGTTATTTTCAGTTCCTTTTTTCATCTCACTGATAGCGGTTTGAATCAAATCACCAGTTTTCAAGGGCGTATAATATGGGCGTAAAATATTGCCGATGGTATGCCTTTTCAAGATTTCATCCATGCGTACTTGCCGATATTCATTCCGTGCAGTATAAACTATAAATACGCTGATAAAAGCTAAAACAGGCTGAAAACTCAATTCATTTTTTAAAATCAGCTCTCCAATAAGTGTCGTAGAAGGTATGATACTCTTAAATAAAGGCAACAATGCAAAAATTAAAAAACCTACCGCAATGACTTGACCGAGAATAGATGCCATTTTTGTAGCCCAAGTGCGCCCAAAACGCATGGATAACAACGCTCGAAATACCCGCCCGCCATCCATTGGAAAAGCGGGCACCATATTAAATATCACGAGCCAAAAATTGGCTTGCATCAAAGTAGCCAAGAAACTGACTACAGGGTTGGTAATAATTTCATTTATTTCTCCCGATAACATTTCACTCAAACCCAGAGGTAAATCATAAAATAGCAATAATATCAAACCCAATAAAATGCATATCACAACATTCACCGCCGGACCTGCAATAGCTACTACAAACTCTTGAAGCGGTTTTTCAGGCAACCTATCCAAACGTGCTACGCCGCCGATTGGTAATATTGTAATATCTTGAGTTCGTACGCCGAAGTAGCGAGCAGATAGCGCATGACCAAATTCATGTAACACGACACAAGTAAATAAAGCCATGACGGATAGTGCCATAAAAGCAATAAATTCCCATCCCCCATTTCTACTTTTTCCAATGTAAATGATAAAAAGAAGAAGGAATGAAAATGACCAATGGACATAAACAGGAATACCGAATAATCGAGCTATTTGCAGAGAACCGCGCATTTATTTCTTTTTAATGTTATAAAATTTTTATGCCCCTAATAAAACGCTCTTTAGGGAAATAAAGTTTATTTCACATTACACCCATTCATCCACCCCTCTGGCGGGCTGACAAAACCTAATTTACCTTCAGAATTCTCAGCAGTCAATATCATTCCGTTCGATTCGATGCCTTTCAGTTTACGCGGCGCGAGATTCGTCACGACCAAAACATGTTGCCCAATAATATCTTCAGGATTGAAATGCAAAGCGATACCTGACACAATCGTGCGTGTTTCAAAGCCTAAATCAATCGTCAATTTCAAAAGTTTATCAGCTTTCGCTACTTTTTCAGCCGTCAAAATTGTACCCGTTCGGATGTCAATTTTATCAAAATCATCGTAAATAATTTCGTTTTTGACAGGTAAATACTGAGGGGTATCTATTGCAACTGCAACTATTTCAACTGCTTCAGTTGGTTCACCATTTTCAACAATTTGTTGATTATTATTCATATCCGTATCTTCTAATTTTTTAATTTGAGCGTCAATCGTTTCGTCAAGTATGCGCGTAAAAAGATGTTGAGGCTCATTGAGTTGATGTCCTGTTTCAATTAAGGGTTGATTATTTTTTAATTTATCTACCATATTGAGCCAATCATTATTGTGTAAACTATTGATATTCAATATTTTACACAATTTATCAGACATAAATGGCAAAAACGGTTGACTCGCAATGGCTAAAGCACTCACAATTTGAAGACCCAAATTTAAAACAGAACCAGCTGCAGCTTCGTCCGTTTTAAATTTTTTCCAAGGTTCATTGAATTGTAAAAGTTGATTGCCTTGCGTAGAAATATCCATCAGAGATTGTAATGCACCTCTGAAATCGTAGGCTTCGATATGATGACCTATTTTTTCCAAACCTGCAAGTAATTTACCCATTTCTACTGAGGGGTCAACTTGCTCGGCTTGATTTTCACTTGAAGCCACCGTTTGAACAGTTAGCGGTGGTACTTTTCCTTCATAAAATTTATGCGTTAAAACGAGAACGCGGTTGATAAAATTCGCCAAATTGCCCACCAACTCATTATTATTGGTCTCTTGAAAACGCTTCCAAGTGAACTCGGAATCTTGTTGTTCGGGCATATTTTTTATCATATTGTAGCGCAATTCGTCTTGTCTGCCTTCAAAATCTTCTAAATATTCATGTACCCACACCGCCCAATTTTTAGAAGTCGAAATCTTACGCCCTTCCAAATTCATAAACTGATTAGCAGGGACATTTTTAGGCAACACATAGCCGCCATGCTCTTTCAAAATAGCCGGAAAAATCAAGCAATGAAAAACGATATTGTCTTTACCGATAAAATGAATCAGGTTAGAATCCTTATCTTGCCAATATTTTTTCCATAAATCAGGCTGCCCTTTGTCAATAGCCCATTGCTTAGTGGCTGAAATGTAGCCAATCGGCGCATCAAGCCAAACGTAGAGTTTTTTCTTACCCGTTTCATCAATTTCAGGCGGGACTGGGATACCCCAATCAAGGTCGCGCGTCATCGCTCGTGGATGCAAGCCGCCCTCGAGCCATGATTTGCACTGCCCCATCACATGGTTTTTCCAATCTGATGGATTATGCGTTTTTTCAGTTGAGCCGTCTTCATTTTCCAACACCCCCTCAGTAATCCAGCGTTTTAGCCAGTTTTCATACTCATTCAGCTTCAAATACCAATGTTTAGTCAATTTTTTCACAGGCTGTGAACCTGAAAGCGTTGAGCGAATAGGCTCTAATAATTCGTTGGGGCTTAATGAAGAACCGCATTTTTCACATTGGTCGCCATAAGCATCTGGATTTTTACAATTAGGGCAAGTGCCAATAATATAGCGATCCGCTAAAAATTGCTGTTTTTCTTCATCAAAATATTGCTCATTTTCGATGACTTCAAACTCATTGTTTTTGTATAATTGCCTAAAAAAATCTTGCGATGTTTCAAAATGCAGTGGTTCACTGGTTCGATGAAAAATATCGAAAGAGATGCCCATGCCATCGAATGCCTTGCGGAACATCACATCGTATTTATCTATAATTTCCTTAGGCGTCAGACCTTCTTTCATTGCCCGCACAGTGATAGCCGCGCCATGTTCGTCGGAACCACAAACCCACACCACATCTTCACCTTTCAAGCGCAAATAGCGCACAAATATATCCGCGGAAATATAGGCACCTGCCAAATGCCCAATGTGCAGAGGACCATTAGCATAAGGCAAAGCCGATGTAACCAAATAACGTTTTGTTTGAGTCATAAAATAATAATATAAATTCTTGAAATGTTCTTTGAAAATTATTTCTCTTCGGGTTGGTAGCTATTATCGTAAGGATTTTTAGCTGGCTGCGGTGTATTTTGGATAGAATTATCTTTAATGTCGTAAATATCGGTTTTGGTTTCCGTCTTGTTCACGCGAGTTTTTTCAACTTTATCCATCATTTTACCCGTTTGGCTAAAAAACTTTTGGAAAGACGGCTTCATATTGCCTAAAAAAGAAAAAGTTTTATCAGGCAAGGGTTCTAAATAATAATAGGTTATAGATTGAGCTTTTGTATCAGGTTGAATCATTCTCGCCCCCGCCGCAAACCACAGAATAATACTATAAAAAACCACAAATATGAAAGCCAAAACACTGCCGCCTATCACCTGATTCGGTAAATTAAAATGGACTACTTGCATCCCTTGCGTCAACAAATTACCAAGCAGTCTCAACATCCACATCACAAGGAAAAAAGAAGCGAGGAAACCAACGATAAACATCAGAGGATTTTCAATATTAAAACCTTTCTCCAACATTTCGGTCATGTAAGGAGAAAACCTAAAAGCTGCCATCAAAGCTATGACAATTGAGAGCGTCCTAAAAACGGTATTCACAATACCATCTTTGAAACCCAGATAAAAACCGTAACCGGCTGCTGCCAAACAAAGAATATCAATGTACATAGCGTGTATTATAAAGTGTAAGATTCTTTGAAAATTGTTGCAAGTTAACTATTTGCAAGCATCTTTTAAACAAAATGAACTGTGTGCAAGTTCCAAACCGGTACAAAAAGAAAATAATGTTGTAACAAATAAAAAAAAAATTGCGTTTCCATTGTAATATTTAAACAAAAGGCTTACTTTTGCATTATCAATTCATCATCGGTATTCAATTAAAACTGATACATTGAATTTTATTAACGTTACAATCATTTTTGATTAAAGATAGTTTTTGTGTTTATTTGTTTGGGTTAGAAGCCCTTGCACTCGTTGCGAGGGTTTTCTTTTTGTAGCAACCACAATAACACTACTTCAACAAATCTAAGCCTATATCTCTTCGGTAGTATTTTCCCTCAAACTCAATGGCTTCTGCATTTTCATTAGAAATCTTTATGGCAGAAGGTATATCTGACCCAAAAGAAGTCAGAGCCAAAACCCGTCCGCCATTTGTAACCAATTGATTATCAATAAGTTGCGTGCCGGCATGAAATACCATCGAATCTGAGGAAGTCATATCAGGCAGATTAATAGCATCCCCTTTTTTATAATCTCCTGGATAGCCACCAGCCGTGAGCATGATTGTGGTAGCAGTGCGCGAATCTTCTTCAATCACTAATTCATTCAGTTTGCCTTCTCCGAGTTTTTTAAAAATATCCACCAAATCATTTTTCAAACGTGGAATCACGACCTCCGTTTCAGGATCACCCAAGCGGCAATTATATTCTATTACAAACGGTTCACCTTCGACGCTAATAAGCCCAATAAACACAAAGCCTTGATAATCAATGTTTTGTGACTTAAATCCTTCAATCGTTGGCTTAATAATGCGCTCTTCTACCTTATGCATCATTGTCGCATCCACAAACGGCACGGGTGAAACTGCACCCATACCACCCGTATTCAAGCCCGTATCGCCTTCACCTACGCGCTTATAATCTTTCGCAACGGGTAAAATTTTATACGATTCGCCATCCGTCAAAACGAAAACGGAAAATTCGATACCACTCAAAAATTCCTCAATCACCACTTTGGCACTCGCTGCACCAAATTTACCATCCAACATCGTTTTCAACTCTTCGACAGCTTCGTCAAAATCATCGAGAATCAAAACACCTTTACCTGCTGCCAAGCCATCGGCTTTCAAAACGTAAGGTGGTTGCAATGTTTTCAAAAATTCGACCCCCTCAGTAATATCTGTAATATCTCGATAAGCAGCCGTTGGGATATTCTGTTTCATCATAAATTCCTTAGAAAAAGCTTTCGAGCCTTCGAGCATCGCCCCTTGTGCTGAGGGTCCGATGACGATTGTATTCCCAATTTCTTTATCATTTTTTATAAAATCAGTTATGCCTCTCACTAAAGGCTCTTCCGGACCAACAACCACCAAAGTAATTTTATTAGACAAAATAAAATGCTTAATGCCTTGGAAATCAAGACTTTGCAACGCTATATTTTCACCTACCAACGCAGTGCCTGCATTACCGGGCGCAATAAAAAGTTTATCGCAAAGCGGACTTTGGCGCATTTTCCAAGCCAAAGCATGTTCGCGCCCGCCACTACCAATTAAGAGAATATTCATTATAAGGTGATGGTTGTCAGATGACATTTTTATTGATGAATGATAATTATTTCAAAAGAAAATGCAAAAGTCTTCTCATTTTTTGAAAATGTATGTGTTTTTCAAGAAAACTTTTCAAGCACTTTCATACTTTCACATTTTTAATACATCCAAATATGGCTTTAGGAATCGGTACGCGCGTAAAATTTTTAAGAACTCCCGACTCAGGCATCGTGAAGGCGAACCTCGGCGATGGTATGGTGATGGTGCATCTGGACAATGTGAATATGGAAATTCCTGCGTTTGAGGAAGACCTTATTAAAGAAGAAAATTATGTACAAAATAATGATTTTCAACAGATTAAGAACGAATACCCACATTTAGCCAAAAAAGAAAAAGGGAATTTGAAGATTGATACCCCCCTCAGTAAAAACGAGGATTTAAGGCAAATAAAGCCTGTTTTTTCAGGTTCAGGAATCCATCTATCTTTTGAAGCCATTAAAAAAGCAGATGGCGAAATAGAAAAATTAAATATTTTACTGCTCAATGATACAGCGTCCGATATTCTTTACGAATTAGATTGGATTGTTTTAGGTGAAATAAAATTTTCTAAAAATGGAAAATTAGCCACCACAAGCTTTGAAAATTTAGGCGAAATTTTTTTCGATGACATCAATGATGCTCCTGAGGCTGACATTTCAATTTCACCTATTTATACTGAGGGGGTCGGTGAAAAGCAATTTAAAACATTGAAAATCAAGGCAAAACAGTTTTTAAAAAATCTACATTTGTCGCCTTTCCTAAATCGTGAATTGTATGATTTCACCCTTTTTGAAAAATTAGGTGTTGATGAAAAATCTAACAACGATTTAAAAAATTATACTCAAAATATACTAAAAGTTAAGAAAGCCGTTGCCAAAAAAAATGAGAATGTGAGGCAATATGACCCTGTGGCGGATGTGAATGAATATGCTACTTTCGTCAACGAAATAGATTTACACATCGAACTTTTGCACAACGACCCACATACTTTGAGCAATCAAGAGATTATCAATATACAATTACAGGTTTTTGAAAATTTTTTATCCAAAGCATTGCGTTTGGGCATAAAGCGCGTGTTCGTGATACATGGCGTAGGCAAGGGGCGATTGAAAGAGTTGATACATGCCCGATTACGTCGCCACCCCGATGTGAAGCATTTTAAAAACGAATATCAAGAGCGGTATGGTTGGGGAGCTTCGGAAGTGCTTTTGTAAAGGTTATAAAAATTTTATAAAAAAATTATGCGGTAGGCAGCGAAATACTGAGGGGGTGCGTTTTGAATGCGGTTTGATGACTCAATATGTTTAAAAAAAGAAGTGGCAGCCCCCGTAATCAACCCTCACTAGAATGTATGAAAAAAAGTAAAATTTTAGAGATGTTTAGTCATCTTTAAAATTATTTAAAAAAACGAGGGCTGCTTTCTTTTTTTTTGTAAGCATTCTACATACTTAATATGTACAAATACATTTCACTCCCAAAATTACATGTTTCCATCTTTAAAATCAATTTTTTAATTGGGCTTTCGTTCACTCGGACGTATTTTTTTGTATTATTTTTAATTAAAAAGCCTCAATCATCTTTTTTACAATAATCTTAAAAAAAAGCAGCAAAGTCTATTTCTTAACACGAAAGATTTTCATACCTTTGCGCTCGCAAAAAAAACGGCGCGGTAGCTCAGCTGGTTAGAGCGCAGGATTCATAATCCTGAGGTCGAGGGTTCGAGCCCCTCTCACGCTACAAACGCTTATATCATATAAACCTACAGACGTTATTCGTTTGTAGGTTTTTTGTTTTTAGAAATTTCACAAAAAGATAATAAACAAGTTGCTTGTAAAAATCAATTATTTTTACAACATTTGCATTACTTTATGATTTTAAGAGGTCATAAACTGCGGAAATCAATTTTTATTAAAAAAACTCTTCATTGCTATCTGTTTTATTAAGCATAGGTTGAAGGGGTAAAAAGACAAAAAACATGGCATTTGAATTTATTAAAAAACTCTTCGGTGGCAAGGCTGCCGAAATGGTAGAGCAAGCAAGAGAAGCTGTCGCTGACAAAATGGACGATTTCAATCTTGATGACATCAAAAATCAAGTAGCTGAAAAATTTGAAGCAGCTAAAGATGCAGTAACTGATAAAGTAATGGACATGAAAGAGTCTGTTTCTGAAACAGTAGCAGGTGTTTCTGAAAAAATGGGCGATTTAAACTTGTCTGAAAAATTTGAAGCCGCTAAAGATGCTGTGGCAGATAAGATGATAGACATGAAAGAGGCTGTGTCTGAAGCTGTAGCGGGTGTTCAAGGGGCTGTGTCTGAAAAAATGGCGGATTTAAACTTGTCTGACAAATTTGAAGCCGCTAAAGACGCGGCAGCGGATAAAGTGGCTGACGTGAAAGAGGCTGTATCAGATAATGTAGCCGATGCAAAAGAGGCTGTATCAGATAATGTAGCCGATGTAAAAGAGGCTGTGTCCGGCAAAGCGGATGAAGTGACTGACAAAGCAGAAGACGAAAAACCAGCTTAATTTTTTTAAATTATAGCTGCCTAACCCCTCAGTTTTCATGTAAAAACTGAGGGGTTTTCTTTTTCTTTGCAGTCCATTTGGCATTCAATCAACTAAAATATGATGACTGATAAACAGTTTTGGCAATTAATAGGGTTCACGTTTATCGTGTATAGCATGGGCATAGGCGTAAACGTCATGGATATTGATGCAGCACAATATGCCTCGATGAGCCGTGAAATGATGGAATCAGGCAGTTATCTACAGGTTTATGAACATGGTAAAGACTATCTTGACAAGCCGCCGCTGCTCTTTTGGCTATCGGCATTGAGCATGAAAATATTTGGCGTGGGCAATTTTGGCTATAAATTTCCTTCGATTTTGTTTGCTTTCATCGCTATTTATTCTACTTATCGGTTCGCGCAGCTTTTTTATAATGAAACAATAGCCAAATTCGCCGCCCTTGTACTCGCTACTTCGCAAGCCCTTTTCTTAATCACGAACGATTGTCGCACCGATACTTTATTGGTAGGCTGTGTGGCGTTCACATTTTGGCAATTGGCGGCAGCATTTCTATCCAATAAATGGCTGCATTTTTTACTTGGGTTTGTCGGTATCGGTTTCGGCATGCTTGCAAAGGGACCGGTTGCTTTGATAATACCTGCATTGGCTTTTACGACGCATTTCATTTTTAAAAAAGAATATAAAAATTTTCTCCGCATTGAATATTTATGGGGTTTGGTGGTCATCGGTTTGATTTTGCTGCCGATGTGTATAGGATTATATCAGCAATTTGACTTGCATCCTGAAAAGGTAGTTGATGGTAAAACAGGTACTTCGGGCTTGCGTTTTTTCTTTTGGACGCAAAGCTTCGGGCGCATCACGGGTGAGAACAAATGGCACAATGCTGTCTATTTTTCCTATCTCTTTGAAATGATGTTTTGGTCGTTTGCGCCTTGGATTTTATATTTTATCGGGGGTTTGATTGCTTCCGTTTTAAATGCATTTAAAAGAACACAACTTATTGACAATCAAGAGTTTATCACTACAGGTGGGTTCATTTTAGGATATATCAGCTTGGGTACTTCCAATTATCAATTGCCGCATTATATTTTCGTTCTTTATCCCTTGGCAGCAGTGATTACGGCTCGTTTTTTATATGCTATTTTGTATGAAAAAACGGACTGGATAGGTGGTAAAATTCTGAATGGGGTGCAATGGTTTTTAATAACTGCTATGTGGGCACTACCCTTTTTAATCATGCTTTTTGTTTTTCCAACGGGCGATATACCCCTCAGTATCACGGCATTTTTTACGGCACTTTTTCTTATTTCAGCTTTTCAAAAGAAGCAAATATTTTTTTCCATTATTCGTACTGCCTTGTTTATCAATACTTTCGCAAGTTTATATTTTTATAGAGAACTATTGAAATATCAAGAAGGGAGCGAAATCGGTCGTTTTATTAAAAATGAAAATGTAGAAAAAGACAAGTTTTTTACTTATAAATATCCTACTACCAGCTCGCTGCATTTTTATGCACAACGCAATGTCCAATCCAAAGACAGCATCAATCAAGTAGAGGTTGGAGATTGGTTATTGACCGATGAAAAAGGTTTGGCGGAGTTGCAAGAAGCCAATTTTAATATTAAATACGACCAAACGGGCAATACTTTTTCCGTTACGAACATGACCCCGAAATTCCTCAACGAAAAAACGCGTTCTGAAACGGTGGGGCAATATTTTTTAATTAAAATATTGGAAAAGGTGGATGATAAAAAACAACCCAACAAGGGCAATCCGCTTGAAGAGGATGAAAATATGGATGATGAAGATGCACCCCTCAGTATGAGTAATGTACATTTAAAAAATTTGTGAATCACCCTCAAAATTTGTTACTTTGTAAAAAAATAGAAAATGATGAGCGTCATAGAATTGCAAAATAATTTAGTGCGTCTGGCAATCGAAACGGAGGAGCAGACCATTTTGAAACAAGTTATTGCCTATTTCAAAGCGTTGAAAACTGAACCGGGCTACAGTTTATCGCCTGAACAAGAAGCTGAACTTAAAATAGCTATTGAGGAAACTTATCACGAAGAGAATCTTGTTGATCATGAGATTGTCATGAAACGCTATGAAAAATGGTTAAAATAGTCAAGTGGAACAATCGTGCTGTGGCTAAATTGGATAATTGGGTTGACTATTTGGAGAATGAGGTGTCTTTTCAAGCAGCTTCAAATTTATTAAAAGGTGTCAGTGAGAAAATTGACTTCCTCAAAAAACATCCTACCGTAGGCAGACGTGTACCCTCAATGAAAACAGTTCGGTTTATAAATTTAGATAAGCATCGTCAAATGTTTTATCGAGTTCATGGCACGACCGCATTCATCACTGATTTCTTTGATGTGCGTCAAAATCCTGATAAACGCCCTTATCTATCGTAGAGCTATATTTTCAAAATCTTTCCTCAGCTTCAATCATCGTATATAATGGATTCACAAATCCCAAAAAGAGCGCGGTGGACTGCGGCGGAGTGACCTTTTCAAGCGGTCGGCAGCGATGATGCAAGCCAAAATGACGTTGTGAAAAATGTGTTCGAGGTGAAATTTGACGGCGGTTCTCATACTATTTTATATTTTATCTTGGAATAATTCCTTGAAAAATGAAAGAATAATTTTTCTAAATACAAGCATGTTTTTGATTACTTCATACAAATTTAAATCTATTTTCTGAATTTTCAAAATATTCTGAAAGTTTAATAAATAAATTTTAGTTAAAAACTCATTTTTATTTTATAAAATTGTTGCTTCAATTGGTTTAAAATAAAAATTTCATCATAAAGAGTTAATAATCAAACACTTATGAATCCAACTGATTTGAATGGCTTGATAAAAAAACGCCGTTCTGTTTTTCCTCCAAGCTATAATGATAAGGATATTCCGAAAAACATCATAGAGCAAATCCTTGAAAATGCCAATTTTGCACCCACGCATAAGCTGACTGAGCCGTGGCGGTTCAAAATACTGAGGGGGTCAGCCTTGCAGCGTTTGGCAGCTTTTTTAGTAGAAGACTATAAACTGACCACGCCCACCGAGCAACAAAGTGAAATAAAATTGAAGAAAATGGCTAATAATCCGTTGCTTTCCAATTGCGTCATCGCCATTTGTATGCAACGCCACGCGAGCGTGTTGCCTGAGTGGGAGGAGATTGCTGCGGTGTCTTCGGCTGTGCAAAACATGTGGCTTTCGTGTACGGCTTATGGTGTTGGCTCGTATTGGAGTTCGCCGGGGGCGATTCATAGAATGGGCGATTTTTTGAATCTTACTGAGGGGGAGCGTTGCTTGGGTTTATTTTATATGGGCTACTCGGATGCCCCCGATTTGGCCCCAACTAAACGGCATCCGATTGAGGAAAAATGTGTTTGGATGGAGGAATAGTTTTGAGTTAAGAATTATGAGTTATAAGTTTTTAAAACATTTTGTTTTTTATTCAATTAAATAAAATTAAGGTAAATATACAAGTCATTGATTATCAATTATTTTAACTATGAAAATAAGATTAAACTATCCCCTCCTGCCACGCTCCGCTCGCAGTGACAAGTATCTCTTTGGAAGAATTTTACTGTTTTTATTCGCTGCCGCCTTGATAAAAAGCTGTGTGCCACCTGATTATGGCAAGGAAAAATATGAAGGTATAGCCATTGATTTCAGCGATAAAGAAATACAAACCATCTATAATTTGCAGGAAAAACAATCGGTGGATAGCCTTTTGTTGTTTTTGAGTCATGAAAATCCGACTCATCGCTATGCGGCAGCGATGGCTTTTGCAGCTTTGAAAGACAACAAATCGGTGGATTCATTATCGCGGCGGTTGAAAGATGCTTTTATAGATGTGCGTGTGGCGGCAGCATATGCTTTGGGGCAAATCGGCGATGTAAGGGCAGAGCCGTTGTTGATGAATGCCTATGAATCGAAAGATACGGCGGGGGTTTATGCCAAATTCAATGCTACGATTATGGAAGCCGTTGGAAAATGCGGCACAGCGAAGGGTTTGAGCAATCTTTGTAATATCACGACTTTTAAATTGAGTGATACGATGCTGCTTGAAGGGCAGGCTTATGGCATTTATCGCTACGGGATGCGAGATACTTTTACGGCTGAAAGCCATAAAAAAATGGTTTCTTTTATCGAAAATGTTCAATATCCGCACAATGTTCGTTTGATGGCGGCTCATTATTTTGCTCGTTTGAAATCAAAATTTGATACGACTGTTACGAATCCGATTGGCAGAAGTGTTTTAGTTGAAAAAAATAATGATGTTCGTATGGCACTTGCTCGTGCGTTGGGCAAGGCGTACAATCCGCTATTTGTGTTGCCTACGGTTGAGTCGCTTTATCGGCAGGAAACGGATTATCGGGTGAAGGTGAATTTAATTAACTCGCTCAATGATTTTGATTATAAAAAAATACAACCGCTTATTTTGACGGCTTTGAAAGAGCGCAATATAAATGTGGCGAATACAGCCGCACAATTTTTAATTAATCATGGCAGCGGAGTTGATGCCCTTTATTATAAAATGGCGTCGAGCAATACCGACTTGGCACTCTCCACGCGCCAACTGATGATGGGGGCGGCTTTAAAATGGTTGCAATTCTATCCACGTCAGCGCGATTCGATGAACCTTGCTATGCAAAATGCCTACAAAAACAATCAAAATGCCTACGAAAAGGCTCGAATACTGAGGGGTATAGGGGAATATGGTTGGAACTATAATTTTATTAGAAATGAAGCTTTGAACACTGCGAATGCTCCTGTGGTGCGCACGACGGCTGCGGAATGCCTTGCTAAAATCACGGCTTCGCCTACATTTTTCTCTACTTTTAAGAATTATTCTTTAGGTGTCAAAAAAGAATTGAAGAGTATTTTATTCAATCTTGTGAGGACGGGAGATGCGGGCATGGCGGCTGTAGCGGCTGATGCCATTCGAGATCCGAATGCTCAATTTAATAGATTGCTAATGAAAGATAGTGTGACAGTGCTCTATCAAGTGATGCAAAATCTTAAAATGCCGCAAGAGATTGAAACGTATGAGAGCATTCGGCAGACCATTAATTTCATACAAGATTCGGCAGCCATTGCTAAGAAAAAATCGACCCATCAGCGCGTTGTGGATTGGAATATTGTCACTTCGTTGACTGACATGTCAAATGCCACTATAAAAACGACGAAAGGGGAGATAAAAATGCGGCTTTTAGTGCGCAATGCACCAATTTCAGTGGCTAATTTTGTGAGTTTGGCGCGCTCAGATTTTTTTAATGGTAAGATATTTCATCGGTTGGTGCCTAATTTCGTAGCGCAAACTGGATGCCCACGTGGGGACGGTTTTGGTTCGTTGGATTACACTATTTCATCGGAATTGACGCCGATGCATTACGATACTGAGGGGTATGTCGGGATGGCTTCAGCTGGTAATCATACGGAATGCAGCCAATGGTTTATTACCTATTCGCCGACTCCACATCTCGACCCCAACTACAGCATTTTTGCGAAAGTTACTGAGGGGATGGATGTTGCGAATAAATTGGAAGTGGGTGATACAATTGAGACTGTGATTATAAATTAACTCATTTATGGTTGACTAAAAAAGGGATAAGCAGCAAAGGCTCAAAATGTCTCAGATTTAAAACATAAAAGGGCAAATAAAATATGCCCATTGAATGCTAAAATCCTCTGTTTAGCCATCGCTGCTTCCCTCACGGAAACCAAATCTATGCTTACGAATTGTTCTTTTTTTTGATTTGAAATAAAATATGTTTTCATTGAAAATACTTTATTGTTGGATTGTTATACCTTTTTTACAAGGTATAACAATCGCAACAATATTGTTTATTTGATTAGAATAGGTGAACGTTACGTATCAATATCCAATCACTGCTTGACCATTTTGCTGTAGAACATTCCTTCATCAGAGGTGACTTGAATCAGATATAAGCCTTTTGCTAAATCTGCAATATTAATTTGCTGATTTTCAGATTCTGAAATAGCAGCCGTGAGCACTAATCTACCTGTCATATCATAAACATACATGACACCTTTGCTGTTGAATTCCTTCACCTGAATGGTATTGTTAGCAGGGTTGGGTGTAATTAAGAGAGTACTTTTATTTTTTTTTGCACAATCGTTTTGTACACCTACTGTTTTACTATAATGTACAGATTTGTCTAAGTCCACCATTTTAAGTCTGTAATAAACATTACTGCCTTTAGGTGCTTTAAGTGCTGCCATTTGCTCATATTTGGAATTACGCCCTTTGCCTTTTTGAGCGTTGCCTAATTGAATGAAGTTTTTGCCGTCTGTACTTTCTTCCAATTGATAATAATCAAATTTTGATTCCTCAGCCGAAGCCCATACTAATTTTGCATCGCAATTGCTCCGTATTGATGCATCAAAAGATAGCAATTCTACAGGTAAAATAGCGGAAGAAGTAAAGGTATAAGAACTCGTGTTATCATTATTAGTATT
>JAYUUR010000196.1:0-15049 GCA_043754475.1 Saprospiraceae bacterium
GCTTTCTGGAAGGACGGGTTCTAACATGACGCAAAGTTATATCTTTTTTACTCCTTTTAAATACTGCTTACGGCAGTGCTAAATAATTACAATTTAAGACAGATTTTAAAGGTATTTACTCGTTTTTAAAGAACTTTACCGCTCAATCAATATTTTTATTTAAATTTAATATTTATACAGAAATTTAAATAAAAATAAGTAACTACACATATAAATTTATAATTTTCTGTATTAACACAGATAATTAATTATTTTTAATTAAAAATATTAAAAATGCGTCTAAATATTATTTTTATTTTTCTCATTGCTTTCATAACACCCCCTCAGTATATGGCTGCTCAAAAATCCAAATCAGACTTTGATTGGCAAGGGCATAGGGGTTCAAGGGGTTTGATGCCAGAAAATACGATCCCAGCTTTCCTCAAAGGCTTAGAATTAGGGGTTAAAACTTTAGAGCTTGACCTTGCAGTAAGTGCTGATAATCAATTAGTTATCTCGCATGAACCCTGGCTGAACCATGATATTTGCTCAAAAGCAGACGGTTCGCCCGTAACGAAAGAAGAAGCAGAGTCTTTGGCTATCATAAAAATGACAGCAGCTGAATTGAAAAAATGTGATTGCGGCAGCAGGAGCAATTTTCGTTTTCCAGAACAGCAAAAAACGGCGGCTTATAAACCTACTTTGAGTGAAATGGTGGAAGCCGTGAAGCAATATTGCGTTGAAAATAAACGTTCTCTCCCCTATTTTAACATCGAAATCAAAAGCCAATCGGCTTGGGATGGAAAATATACCCCCTCAGTATCTGCCTTTGCTCAATTGGTTGTAGATGAACTTAATCGCTTGAAAATCAAAGAGTTATCGAGCGTTCAGTCGTTTGACCCACGCGCATTGGAGGCGGTTAAAAAATTGGACAAAACAATTATAACCGTTTTTTTAGTAGAAAACATGAAAGGTTTGAGAGCTAATTTAAAGTTGCTCACTTTTAAGCCTGATATTTATAGCCCGTATTTTAAATTAGTGAGTCAAAAAACGGTGAAGAGTTGCCACAAAATGGGGATTAAAATTATCCCCTGGACGGTGAATGAAGTGAGCGATATGCAGAAAATGATACGTCTGGGCGTGGATGGTATTATTACGGATTATCCCAATCGAATCTCTATTTTTGAATAAGGATTTTCTTCTCTAAACCCTGAGTTTTGATAAAATAAATGCCATTATCCAAATGTCGCAAATTGAGCCGCGTTTGTTTATCAAATTTAAAAACAACGCGTCCGATATAATCCGAAACAAAACCACTGACTTCTCTTGAAAAGTTCACTTCCCCATTTGAAGGATTTGGATAGATGGTAAAATTAGGCTCAAAAGGCACATTTTTCATCCCTGATGGTAAATTTCCTTTGCCAGGAGAACCAAATACATCCACTAAAGTTCCGCCTGTAGCAGCCGCTTTTTTACCCACAGCTGTTGTTGAAGCTCGCCAGTTAGTAGCTACATTATTATCTTGTGCAGGATCAATAATTTCCAATGACGGTCCGCGACCATCGGGCAACGAATCCCAAGGGGTTTTATCGCCGTAGAGAACAGAGTCAACAATAGCACCGAGCGAATTGCGCAAACCGATAGTGCCACCATTATTATTCAAAAACCCAGTTTCCCAATCATAAAGAGCTTTTACATTGAAGAAGCGATTGAACCTAACAGAATCGGAAGCCATAACAACAGCTTCTTTCGGCGCGAGAGAATATTCAGGCAGTGTGCCTACCAAGCCGTACAATTTTATACCACCAATAGCGATAGCAGCCGTGCTTTTATTATAAATTTCGACATATTCCAGGGAATCAGTGATGCCGACGTTGTACATAATTTCAGAAATAACAATACCATTTCCGGCGTAAGTATTAAAAATCAAGTCATCAATTACAGTCGCCACAGTTTGTATATTACCTGCAATATCGGCAAAACCGTTAGCGGTTAGCTTATATTTTGTGCCCGAAGTCAGGGCATTGGTTGTCAAAGTCGCTGTCTTGTTGACGGTGTCATAAACCACTGATGCAATGGTTAAGATAGGTGTAAAGACGTAATTGGCTTTATTTTCAGCCGTTGCTTTAGAAATTTTTTCAGAAAAAACGACTTTAAATGTGGTTTGACTTTCAACGGTAGTGGCAGTTACTGAGGGGGGTGAATTATCGATAAATGAAACTGTGAAAGGTGTGGTAGAAAATGGTAAGTCTGGAGCTATGCCATCGGTACTTTGATTGCCGGTGCCATCTTGTAAATTCCAATTAGTCATTTTGGCAATTTCGATGAGAAAATCTTCTTTGATTAGTCCTATCCGATTGCCTTTATATGCGCCAATATCCATATTGGCTGTTAGAATAACTGCCGTAACGTTTTCTATTAAACCTGTGCCAGTTAAGGTCATCACAGATACTGATACAGGTCCATTCATAATGGCTGCAAGAAATGTAGTAGGCGTATTAGCATCTGTGCCAAGATATAAAAAAACGCCTTCTCCACTCCCACTCATATCATAATTGGTGGTACTCAACTTTTTGAGGGTGCCGATATTAGCATTCATTTTAGCGGTGTCAGCCATAGCGTTGAGCAAAATAATAGTCCCGGGAGCTATAACAGACGCTCCCGAAGTCCAGCTAAGTGTACCCTCGCCAGTTATAAATGTAGTCCCATTCCATTCATCATCTCGGATATAGACGACAGTATTAGCAGGGATTTCTCGAAAATTGACGATAGCGAGAAAATCAGTGCTATCAGCGTCAAACCCGACAACCGCCAAATCCCCGGTTGTTAATTGGGCTTTGAGAGAACTGATATTGAATAAAAACAGAACTGTAATAAAGCATTTTAGTAGCATGTTCATTATAGATTAATTTGTTTAAGAGTTATATAATGAAATTTTGAAAACATGAAAATAAAGCGTAATTCCCGATTCTTTATAATTAATAACACTTATTTAACACTTGCTTAAAATTTTTTATGCCAGAAGCATCATTTTTTGCAAATCTTCAGATTCTTTTAAGATACCTGAAATATCATTTTTAAACACATCATTGAAAGGCAGGAATTTTTCAGGAAACAGTTCTTCCATTTTAGCCGCTAATAAATTGCGCGACATGCCGCCTTTTTTAAAACATTCTACTGGGGACATATTTGATGGAAAGACCGTCTCTCTGAAAGCCGTTACGCCCTTCTTAGTTTCTTCATAAACAAGGTCTAAAATGAGGGCATCGGCTGCAATAAGTTCGTATATTACTGCTTTTTCTGCCTCCAATTGTTTTTTCAACGCCTCTTTTTTAAAGTTCAGTTCTTTGAGGCGTTTCTGGACATTGAGTTGTTTTTTCTTAACATCTTTATCTTGCTGCTCTTTGATGGCTTTCAAATTTTGCCAATCTTCTTGGAGAGCTTTTATAAAAAAACCGACCCGATTTGCCCCCCCCTCATTTATCCCTTTGGGAGTATTTCGAGTATTTGAGGCATTTTCTACCAAGTTTATTTTCTCTTGATAATATTTCTCCAAAGTACCACACCGTATTTCGGCTTTTTCTTTGGCGACATCGTCTGTAATGACATTAAAGCCGAGGTTGGTATATTTTGAAAGGCTCTTTTCATTCATGCCCCACCCTACCAATATTTGCAAAATATCATTGGTCACTTTAGGTTTTTCATCTACCTGAACAGCCTCTTCTAAGAAATTTAAAATCGTTTGCTTAGGCGCATCTTGCTTAGGTTGATTGGCAATAATTGAAAATTTGAGGGCACTTACTTTTCTAACGTTTTTAATCTCTTTGTATTCAAATCGAATATCGGTATGTTCTTCCAAATCGCGTTGAGCAATGGCTAAAACTTTTCTTTTAAAATCACCATACAAATCATATTCGGAGCCTACTTTTTTCTGCAAATCTTCCAGTTCAAACGTGCGATGCCCGATGCTTTTATATTGATAAAGCAATTCATAAAGGCGAATGGAATAACTACTTTTCAATTTTGGAATATACAACAGCGGATACATGGTAAAATTTCGCTTCAATTCCAAAAGAAAAGGTTTGAGCAATAAGGGGATCTCAAACGTAACGACACCTTTTTTGTAATCAACGGCATAGGCGGCAATTAGGTAAGCGGTCAGAATATTCTCTGTAGTTTTGATAACTATCGGCTCCTTGTTCAATCGGTCGGCAATATCGCGGAGGTCATCTTGAAAACGTCCCCATGTCACGTCATTTTTATAGCCCAAATAACGCTTCATGGCGTCAATAGTGATAGAATACAACTTCAAATCTTTATCTTCGGGACTAATTAAAGAGAAAATTAGGCGCGCCACTTTGTGCGCACGTGCCGTGAGCGCAGGCGAATAAAGTGCCTCAATAAGATCGTTGGATTGGACTACAACGAATTTATCTGTGTTCGTTTCTTTATTAATTATGACCATTTGAGGTGCTTTTTATATTGAACAACAAATGTAATGCTCAAGTATGACTTAAAAAAATTAAGGTCATAATAAACTCAAAAAGTCATAGATAATACTCGGAAAGTCATATTTGCTACTCAAAAGGTCATGGATACTACTCAAAAAGTCATAACTCTTACTCAAAAAGTCATGATTAGGCTCAGAAAACATTGATTATCAAGGAGTTATGAGGGTCTAAAACAAGAATAAAAAGAAATTAAATAAGAAAAAACAAATAAAAAGTATTGCCTGTTTTTTTTAACTCAAAAAGTCATAATTAAAAATCCATTTTTTCTTTATTAATAGTAAGAATAGATATATCAATTTAGCCGAATTATGACTTTTTGAGTAATTCCTGCACCTATTTTTATATTGCCCATTTTAGTATTACTCAAAAAGTCATATTTCGAGAATAAAATTCCTCATTCCTCTCAAATATGACTTTTTTTTTAGTCCATCGAATTCTTTTACGAGAAGTTTTTATACAGAATCTACTCAAAAAGTCATAGTTGTATATCTACACCCCCTCAGTATTTTTCAATAAATTACCTTGCAATACTGTTGAGTTTAAGCATACTCAAAAAGTCATAGTTTATCTGTGCATTTGCGCCCTCTCTCATGATATTGCTTTATATATCTGTGCAGTTCTGTATAATTACATTAATATAATATTTTTATACAAAAGTATTTATTTTATTTGGGAATAATATTTTTATTCATTTTTAAAAATAATCTTTAAATAAGTATAAATGTCTGTATTGAACTGTATTTTTGCATAAAATACAATAAATCAATGGTAATAGCTGTAACAAACTTGAAAGGTGGCGTTGGGAAAACGACCATTACAACCAATTTAGCGGTCTGTTTTGCAAATATGGGTAAGAAAGTCTGCATCGTAGATACTGACCTCAGTCAAAAATCTTCGATGGAGTGGGCGGGGAGTCGCGATGAAAGTGCTGCCAAAGTAGCCGTCTTCGGTGTGACCGAAAAACAACTCAACAAAGAAGTAGAAGGTTTGCGAAAAGATTATGATTTGATTTTCATTGACGGCACACCTCAGTTAGCAGAGTTGGCGAGTCGGATGATTTTGGCGAGCGACATAGTGCTTGTACCGTTGTCACCGAGTATCTATGATTTCCGTTCGTTTGAGAGTTTTTTGCAGAAATACGAGCAGGTTAAGGCAGTGAAAGAAAACATTGCTAAAATGGAGGCTTATGTGGTTGTGAATAGGGTCATAGAATCAGCCAATGTGAGCAGAGAAATACAAGAAGCATTGGGCGAATACGACATTAAAACAATGAATACTAAAATTGCTAATCGTGTTGCGTATGCGGATTCGGCTACTCAAGGCTTGGGTGTAGTGGAATACAAAGACCGAAAAGCAAAAGATGAAATGCAACGCCTCGCCAATGAATTGGAAATGATAATTAAAAACTTTTAAATCCTTTGATAAATTATGGAAAAGAAAAAAATAATTGCGCGCAAAATTGCATCCGCAGACGAACAAGAAAATGCTTTGCAAGCACTTTTGAATGTAGATAAACCGAAGCCCTCAGTTTTAGCTTCTGAAAAAAAAATATCAGAACCTAAAACATCTGACAAGGTTGTTAAAGAAGCAAAACCAAAATCTCCACCGCCTGCACCTGTGCGCCAACCGAGAACTGTGAGGAGAAAAGTGCAAGACCTGATGAAACCGCCTGTGGAGGTTCAGAGAGTTACAATTGACTTGCCGGCTGATTTATATGACTTGCTTAAAAAAGAAATGGAGGAAAAAGGCACCACTTTGCGTTGGCAAATCATTTCGATGGTGCGAGAGCATTTCAGAAAGGCTTAATTGCTTGTTTATTTTTGTTTTGAGCCTTTTTTATTGAGTTTGCAGTTTGGAGTTAGTTGTCGTTTTTAACTTGTCTTTAAAGTCTTAAATTCATTTTGTTCTCAGTCGGAGATAGCCATCAATGACATAGTTCATGCAGATTAATCATTAAATTTAATGATTAATTAATATAAATCTGTATCGGTAAATAAAAAAAATTATTATCTGTATTTTTCTGCATTAATAATGTTTTTCTTTAGATTTATGCTAATTTATTAAATTTACGTTTATATCTGTATAAATAAGTAATTTCAGTATGATTCTGTTCATTTCTGTTAGTGTATTTACGTATCTTTATTTATATTTAATTGCTGTAAATATTTGGTTCTATAACTAATTACTGTATATTACTTTAAAGTTCTGTATTTTTTGTTTTATTTCTACATTTTGTCGTATTTTTCTATGTAAATCTGTATTTGTAAATTTATTTCTGTATTTTTATTTAAATATACAGATTTTTATTTTTTATGCTTGAATTTAAACAAAAAAAACAGCCAAGATACTGAGGGGTATCTTGGCTGTTTTTATATAATTTATCCAAGTCGTAACCGTCTACTTTATTAGACGTGGAACAAGTACATTCAGCGAAAGTGGTTTGACTGTAAAGACCAATTTCTTTTGATTCACGGCAAATCCTTCTCCATCGAATTGAGCGAAATCAGGCTCGGTCATAGCAATTTCAACACGCTCGCCACTCATGCGGTGAACGATGGAACTTTCATGCAAGGTCTTGGTGAAAAAACGGTGGATGGAGGTGAGATATTGCCAGAAAGATGCTTTACGAATAACCATGACTTCTAATTTTCCGTCGTTGTATTGCGCTAAAGGTGCGACCACAAAATTGTATCCATACATAGGTGCGTTGGCGACCGTCACATTGAGTGCTTCGGTTTCGAGATATTCCCCATCAACAGTGATTCGGTATTTTTTAAATTTATAAGAGAAAAAGCTCCCGAACGATGATTTGAAATATGCTTGAAAACCGCGTTTCGTGCTGGTTTTGATTTGATAAGCAACAGTCGCTTCAAAACCGACACCTGCGAGATTGATGAAAGGGTGACCATTCACGAGGCAAGTATCCACAGGTTCGGTGTTGGCATCAGCTAATCGGCGAATGACGGCGGCAATATCGCGCCCCCAACCTAAATGCATAGCAAAACCATTGCCCGAACCAGCCGGTAGCATACCCATGATAGTATCTGAGCCAATAAGACCCGCAGCTACTTCATTCACGGAGCCATCGCCGCCTACAGCCACTACAATGTCTATATTTTCAGATGCTGCTTCAGCCGCTAATTCAGTAGCATGACCGGCATATTCGGTATGAACTATATCGAAATTAAAGACATTTTTATCAATTTCCTGCTCAATGAGTTGCTCAATGTTTATTTTCTTGCGAATGCCTGAGCGAGGATTGATGATAAACCTAATCGTTCTTTTTACCAGGCTATCGGGTTTGGCTTCCCCATCTAATAGCTGAGCTGAAGTCCGATGCTTTATGGGCTTTTGCAAAAATGTGTTTTCCATAAATTTAGTATTTTTTAATCCTTCTATTCTGAAACTATAATTGAATATAAAATAAATTTAAATTTTTTTCATGAGAATGTCAAATCCATTTTTTAAACGAGTTTTTTCACTCAAATATTCAAAACAAAAATAACAAACGACAGCCACTGTTGCTCCTGCTAAAACATCTACTAAATAATGATGCCTTGTGTAAACTGCTGCGAACCAAATGCCTATTGTAAAAATGAAAAAGAAGGCGTTTAGCCATAAATTCTTGAGCCTTAGCCCATATAAAAAGCATAAAACGGGATAAGTTGAGTGTAAAGATGGCATTGCGGCAAAAACATTGGCATTTTTAGCATACATGCCTTCAAAAAGATGAATCCCGAAAAATTGATCAAAACCTGTCAATCCAGCGGCATTTCCCGGTGTGTCGTGTATGATTTGGAAACCATATTGCTCGATATACCAAGGGGGCGCAGCAGGATAGCAATAATATAGACTAAAGCCAACGGCATTTGTAAAAACGAAAGCATAAGAAAATTTCAAAAATAATTTTTTATCGTTTCTAAAAAGCCAAAAACTGAATGCTAACGGAATTGGCACCCAGTTGAGATAGAATAAGCCGCTCATGACGTCGAGATAGGGCGTATGGTGAATTTTAAAGTACTCGTTGAGGGTCAGACGCACTCCCTCAGTATTGACACCAAATAATGCCTTTTCAAAGTTATAAATTTCGGCAATATGAATAGGATTGACTTTATAATTGGGTACTACACGCATCGAATCGTACATAATCCAATAGGCGATAAATATAGAAAACGCAACAATGAATTGTTGCGTTTTGGTGTGTGCGAAAAATAGGAATAAAACGATGAGATACAACCATATATGCTCAGTGCGCAAGCCGACGAAAAAATAAAACCATCCAAAGTAAATTAAAGTACCTGCTAATAGCCCCCAAAAATCGCTGTGGGTAAATTGCCTTGCTTCGGATTTATCTATTTCCGACTCGGCGGTTATAGGTTCAATCTCTTCTTTATTTCTTCTCTTTTTTCTTTTTCTTTCCATTATCTAATTTATCCAAAGCGATTTTTGATTCTCTCAACCGTTGAATAGCTGTCCAATTGGTTAGGAAAGCCATAACGAAAATAGGCAGCGTAAAAATAGTGATACTTTCGAAAATATGGATAGTGGTGCCTGGCAAAGTTGCTTTAAATTCGCCTGAATAACTTTCAAACACACTGCATAAAATAGCTGAAATACCCACCAAAAGAATGCGTTCAGGGCGTTGCATCAAGCCACTTTTGCACTCAATGCCCAGACTTTCAGCTCTTGCTCTGACATAACTGACCATCAACGAACCAATCATCGCCACAAAGGCAAAAAGTGAACTGAGAAAGTAGTTTTGAGCCACTAAATAGTAGCAAATGCCCAAAAACATGACTAATTCGCTATAACGATCCAAAACAGAATCGAACAATGCGCCAAAACTACTTTCCATTTTGCCGATGCGCGCCAAACGTCCATCTATCATATCAAACAATCCTGCAAATAAAATAACTACACCGCCCCAACCGACATAAGATAGGTCACCATGCGGCTCGTCTGCGCCCAAAATGAAAATAACGGCTGCGCCAATATTGATGGCAAAACCAATGATGGTAACGACATTGGGTGTGACGCCCAATTTCACCAAAAGAGTGATGAATGGGTTGATTATTTTATATACTATCGGCTGACCGACATCTTTTAGAAAGTTTGCCATGTGGGTTGCTTTTTGATTAAGTTAAATTTGCAATTTATTTATCCAAACATTCTTAAAAATTTCATGCCAGCAGCCCCCCTCAGTATATTCTGCTTATTTTGGCTTAGAACTCTACTTTCAATCGGGTACGAATGCCCCATTTTGAGACATTGGGGTGGTCTAAATAATTGATGCGGCGAACGTAATCCACCCGCACAAATCTAAAAAGATTGCCAATGCCGACACTTGCCTCAATATAAGGCTTGTTTTCAAGGGTATAAGTCAACGGCTTTTTAGTAATTTCATCTACTGGAAAACGCAATAAGGCATTATCGGAACTTGGACGAGAACCTTGATCCAAGCCACCCCATAATGATTTGAAAGTGATGATTTCACGCCATTTCAATTTTTTCAACAAAGGTATTCTTCCGAATACGATGCCTCCAAAATTATGATAAATATTGACAGATGCATATTTGTCGCTCACAAATTCTAAGAAATTCATGAGGTTGAAGGATTCCATTTGATAAGCATATGTTTGGTTGGCACGGTGAACGGTGAGAAGAGGGTAGGGGACATTGCCGAAAGTACGCCCTGCTTCCACTATTAAATCTGAGTAGCCAAATGGCGAAAGATAAAACACCTTTTCTCCTTTGAAACGCACCGTATGATAGTTGTATTCACTGTTTAATACGCCTTTTATACCTTTATCATAAGATAATTGCAAAATGGGGTACTTCGTCAAAATAGGAGAGCGATAAGTAGCTCCTTGATAAAATTTATCGTTAGGAGCATAACGAATGCTAATTCCTAACTCTGTTGTCGTAACATTATTTTTATACAAGGTTTCACCCTTATTGTCATAATCAAACAAAAGAGTACCGGCAGCAGACTGTTGAAAATTTTTCGCAATAGTAGTAAAAGAAAAACCATTGCGATATTCTCGTGTGTACTCCGTTCCTATTGTTTTGGTATAAAACATTTTATTGTTCACACCGCGTTTAAAAGAAAGAAGCAAGTTATCTTCTGAAACAAATTGCAATGCCTGACCGGGTATTTTAATTTCATCTTGATACCAAGCTTTGAATTGACTGAGCGGAAAGTGCATGAAAGGCTGGTTGGTAAAATTATACCGCAACCCTATAAAACCCTTCGCTTTTTCATCTCTAAAACCGTAAGCACCATAGCCTTCAAGCATAATATGTGGGCTGAATTTCACATTCGTACGCCCGCCCACACGTAAGCGCAAGCCCTCAATAGTGTTGAAACTATAAAAAGTGTTCACCGGACCTAAGTCAAACCCTCCAATAGGCGTATAGCCTTCAAATACAAACCGAAGTATCTTCAAAGCCCGTCTAAAAGGCTTATAATTATTCAAACTATCTACCGATTTGATAATCCCTAATTCACGTTTATTAAGAGAATCATGGCGAATATTGACCCAGTATTGTTCATTTTTTTTAAATGCATCGGCATCTCTGAAAACAGTTGCTTTGGAATCGAATAGACTGTCGGGCAAACGCTCATTAATCTGATAGTGTTTATAAGATGTCGTTTTTGTACCTAAAACCGTGCGGATACTATCGCCTTTAGTAAATCCAAAATCAATAAAAATAGCGTCTTTTGTCAACATCAACCCGCGTTTGGAGAGCGAAGTATCTTGATTTCCATCTGAATACTGAGGGGTCTCTATCCAATCGTATTCTTGAGCAACTTGCATTTCATTGACCCAGTTGAGATTAATGTCTTTCGGAATACCCGCTTCAATTTTACGCACCGCATAAGTAGAATCCAAGGCAATCCACATATGCCCCATGAATGCTAAATCCGTTTTGTTGCGCGGAGCAAAATACATATGGGCGCAGGGTGTACCCTTGAAATCAATGGTATCCTGAATATAAAAACGATAAATTGTGGGCGAAATGGGATTTAAAGGGCTTATAAACTGGGTTGTCAATAGTTCAATTGAGTTTTCATAAAAATTGACATCTTGATACATATTGGTCATGTAATTGGAGATGCCCAAATTGTCAAAAACGTTATCAAAATTGGTATTGCGCTCGCCCCGAACATATTCTTTGAGTGCTTTGGGGTCTTTGCGATAATACACATCCGCAAGGCTTTCACGCAGGAAAAAGGGCCAATTGACCTTGCCACTCGCTTTATTGGTGTCTGCATTGTCAAAAACAAATTTGATTTTGCGAAAAAGTAAGTTATTGCGCATCTTTTCCGTCACATTGTTGAGGGCAAATTCTATTTTTTCATATTTTTCATATTTGTAGCTTTTAAAGCCTTCTTTCCGGTTTTTATCCTTATTGTCAATCACTTTTTTAATCAATTCTACAGCCGGATTGCCTTTGTTACGGTATTTTTCAACCTTCACAACCACCTCCTGCAAGTCTGTAGAGCCTTCTTCCATTTTCACGGAAAGGCTATTGACTTCACCTTGTTTGATTTTAATGATTTGGGTTCTATAACCTACATAAGAAATTTTTAATTTTGAAACGTTGGTTTTTGTTTCAATATAAAAATTGCCGTCAATGTCAGACGTAGCACCGATAGAGGTGCCGTCAAATTGAACATTGACATAAGGCATGGTTTCTTTGGTTTTTTCGTCAACGACCTGTCCTCTTACAGATGTAATGTTTTGAGCAGAGAGTGTAACTGAAAAAAAGAGCATCAACCATGCGATGGAGATTCTCTGAGTTGTTTTAGTTTCCATTTGAAAACTTTAAATGTAATTTGTTGTCGAGTGATTAAAATATAGGTTCAGACAATCTAAATTAATACATAGTTTTTGACGAATCAGATGCCTGAGGTTTTTATTTATTAATTTTTCTTAAATATACCCCCCTCAGTATTTGCATCATTCTCAATGATTTCTTCTTCTTCAATTTCGGCAAAATCTTGATCTGCAATGATTTTTTCTTTTCCCACAGGGATTCCATTGAAGAATACAATGCGTTGATTATAGAAAAAGACAAATGACCAAACGGCTACAGCAGCAAAAACTCTCGATGACCATGCATCTATGACTAAAATATCGTTTAAAAACCAAACGCCCGCTACATTCAGTCCCAAACCCAATAAAATGCCTAACACATATTTTAAGAAAAGGATTCTTTTATAAGCGTTCTTTTCACTATACTCTGTGATAGCAAGGTTTTTAAAGACCCAAGCGCGATGCAGTGAGAAAGCCACTAAAGCACCCGCTAATCGACCAATAATAGTGGACTGAACCGCCGTTATATCTCCATATGTCAAAGCAAAGTGGAATATTGTAAAATCCACTGACGTCGCTAAAACAGATGTAGAGGCATATTTGCCGATTAGTTTTGCGATAATTTTTCCTTTTTGTAAAAAAGACGATTCAGTCAACACTTTATTGGTTTTTTTAAGCGATTAAGTAAAAATTAATCAGTTGCAAGGCAATATTGGCATAAACGCCTGCTAAAACATCGTCCAGCATGACGCCCCAACCCCCTTTTATGTCTTCTAATTGTCGGATACCCAAGGGTTTAGCAATGTCAAAAAATCTGAAAAGAACGAATCCAGCTATTAAATTGAAACCCGTTAGAGGAAATCCTAAAACGGCTATCCAAACGCCTATCATTTCATCAATCACCACTTGTTTGGGGTCTTTGCCCCATTCATCCTCAAGAGCATCTACTGCTTTGACGCCTATCCAAGTGAAAATAACGATAAAAATGATTAAGATTAGGTTGAATAAGGATTGTTTTCCCTGCGAACTGAGGGTCGAGGAGGATGCAGTTATATTGAGCCATTGAAAAGGAATGAGAAGTAAAACAGCTTCCGCCGCGCCCCAAGTGCCGGGCGCGACGGGTAGCCAACCTACTCCAAATCCACTAGCCATGAATTTGTAAAAGCTCTTCATATTCTTTTTCAAGGTCTTCGTAATAATCCTGACCCAAGTGAGTTATCAATTCTTCGCCCATTAAAAAGCGCAGGGTGTTTTCCAACTTGCTCAGTTGCTTAAAAATATCGTGCTGTGCAGGCAATCCGGGCGCTGTTTGCGGTGCTTTCACGTAGAAAGATAACCATTCTTGTATGCCTACCAAACCTGCCCGTTGTGCAAAATCCATAAACAACGCCAAGTCCAAAACCACAGGCGCAGCGAGAATTGAGTCACGACAGAGGAAGTTAATTTTTATCTGCATGCCATAACCCAACCAGCCGAATATGTCAATATTGTCCCAACTTTCTTTATTGTCGCCATGAGGTGGGTAATAGTTAATGCGGATTTTATGATAGATTTCACCGTACAATTCAGGTTGCAATTTTGAATCAAAAATACCTTCCAAAACACTGCCTTTCGATACTTCTTTGGATTTGAAATTTTCAGGCGCATCCAATACAGCACCATCTCTATTGCCCAAAATATTAGTCGAAAACCAACCTTTTACACCCAATGCTCGGGCGTGCAAACCCGGTGCAATGATGGTTTTCATCAGTGTCTGACCTGTTTTGAAGTCTTTGCCCGCTATCGGTGTTCTCATGATATGAGATAATTGTAACATTGCCGGAATATCGCAAGTCAAATTGGGCGCACCATTCGTAAAAGGAATGCCCATTTTCAAGGCAGCATAGGCATAAACCATACTCGGTGCAATGAGTGGGTCATTATTATACAAGCCTTTTTCAAATGATTCAACAGTTTGATGCACGGCAGACGCCTCAATATAGGCTTCTGTAGAAGCACACCAAACGATAACGAGTCTATCGCAGCCATTTTCTTCTTTGAATCGGCGCATATCTTCCATGAGTTGCTCTGCCAAATCCATTTTCGTTTCGCCTGTTTTGATGTGCTGTCCATCGAGATTACGGACATAAGCTTTATCAAAAACGGCGGTCATCGGCTTGATTTTCTCTAAATCTTCCTTCAATGACTCTACCAAATAGCGGTCAAGCACCTTTGCTTCTAAAGCCGCTTCGTAAACATTGTCTTCGTAAACATCCCAACCACCGAAGACGATATCGTCAAGTTTGGCGAGAGGTACAAAGTCTTTTATTTTGGGATTGCGTTCTTCAGTACGTTTCCCCAATCGAATATTGCTCATTTGAGTAACAGAACCGATGGGTAAAGCCATGCCTTTGCGCGAAGCAATGACGCCTGCAATAAAGGTGGTAGCGACTGCGCCCATACCAGGCGTCAGAATGCCCAATTTACCTTGAGCCGGTTTTATTTCAATTTTTTTTGACATATTGAGTGATTTCTATGGGTGATAAAATTTATTAATTTAGGTTTTATTAATTCACATCCATCCCGCCTCTTTATACCATTTTACAGCTTCTTTCATACCCGAGTAGAGGTCGTACTGAGGGGTAAATTCTAAATCCGTAAAAGTCTCTGACACATCACACAACCAACTTTCAGCCCCTATTTCGTTCATCTTTTCGTTGTTGAGCATGGTTGCCATATTGCGCCATTTACCAATTTGCC
>JAYUUR010000197.1:0-15049 GCA_043754475.1 Saprospiraceae bacterium
ATAAAGGCTACAATCAGCGCAGCTACTTTTATGTGCCGAATGGCTTTGCCCTCGTTACTCAGCTTGAACAATACAATGTTAAAGATGCCACGATTCGGAACGATGCTACCCGTTGGCTCGATTACCCCAAACAAGAGGCTTTCAGCGGCATTATGAGTTATATATCGTCTTTCATTATGCCGAACAAAGGTTATTTTAGGCTGTTTGTATTTATTGTCACCAATGAACCATTTGGCGGTTCTAAACAAAAAGTGTCAAAATCAGAAGCGTCTGCTTGGCTCAATCAAGGCTTCAATAAATTGCCCACTGCCATCAAAAATGCTCCATATACTGAGGGGTATGCTGTGACTGTTTTGGTCTATGAATTTGAAGTGCCAGAGAGCAATCGCAAAGCGAAACAGATATGTCCTACGCCGCTGTTTGATGCTCAGACGCATTTGAGGCAAGCGGGTATTGGGTTTTAGTTTATAGTGTTAAATTCTAAAAACCAAATACTACACACTATATACTAAACCGAATATACTTAATCGTACTCTTAGCAATATTCATTTTTTCGTAGTGCGTCGTGACGGATAACTCATTCATTATCAAGGGTTTAGCATGAATATCGCTGTCTTTATAAAGTAGTTGGCATTTACCATTTCCTTCGATAGTATCGGCAATGGTTTTTAAGGTAAAATCATATAAATCAGGCGAATCTGTTTTCAAATGTACAATCCCATTTTTCTGTAAAAAGGAGCGATAGCGATTCAAAAACTCAGGAGAAGTGAGCCGCCGATTGGCTTTAGCTTCTCTTAGAAAAGGGTCTGGAAAAGTAATCCAAATCTCAGCAATTTCGTTTTTAGCAAAGAACATTTCTATTTGCTCAATGCGGGTGCGAAGGAAAGCCACGTTGTGCAACCCCTCAGTCAAAGCCGCCTTTGCGCCTTGATGAATGCGCGCACCTTTGATGTCCACGCCTATAAAATTGCGTTCGGGAAACATCCGACCGAGGGCAACGGCATATTCGCCACGCCCGCAAGCCAGTTCTAAAGTAATCGGATGATTATTTTTGAAATGATGGCTATTCCATTGACCTTTCATCTCTACAGGTTCTCCATTTAGTCCCAATAATTGCGGCTTTGAAGAATCGGGATTCTCATATACATTCGGAAAAGTGAGTAACTCAGCGAATTTTTTTAATTTATCACGCATAAAAAAGAAAATATTTTTTATTCTAAAATAAAGCCCCTCACACAGCCTTTATGTCCTGATATATAACCTTTATGTTCTCTTACATAGCCTTTATGTTCTCTTACATAACTTCTATGTTCTCTTACCTGAACTTGTCTAAAAATATCTATTTGGAAGCTGCATAACTGATTTTATATTTTTTCCCTTTCATCTTTTCATCTTGAATCAATTTGAATAATGCAGGGGCTTTGGTTTTCCGAACTGCTGCAAACGACATAAAATCCATGACGGTAATTAACCCTAAATCATCTTTTTCCAAATTGCCTTTCTTTGAAAGAAAACCGACGATGTCCATTTTACTCAATTTATCTTTTTTACCACCGCTGATATACAGAGTCACCCATTCAGAAGGTTGCGGTAAAGGACTGTTTTTAGGAATGCCCACAATAGGCGGGGCTTTGGTAATAAAAGAGGGTAGCGGTTCATCTCGGTGAAGAATAATATAGGCAGTACCCTCTGCGTTCATCCGCGCAGTCCGCCCATTGCGATGCACAAAATCTTCATTTTTCAAGGGTAAATGGTAGTGAATCACGTTTTTAACCTCAGGAATATCTAAACCCCTTGCCGCCAAATCAGAAGCCACTAAGAAAACAATGCTGCCATTGCGGAATTGAAGCAATATTTTTTCTCTGTCTGTTTGTTCCATTCCGCCGTGAAAAAAGGCGGCTTCAATGCCTTTTTCATTCAGCATTTCACAAGTTCTTTCAGCCGCTTCTCGATGATTACAGAAAATAAGCGTCGATTCAGAACCTAAATAACACAACAATTCAAACAACCTATCCACCTTATCTTTCGATTCTGAAATAATAGTTTTTATAGATAATCCCTTGTTTGACACCCCCTCAGTATTTTCCTCTTTTGAAGTAAAATCTAAGACTTTTGGCTTCAAAATACCTGTAAATTCAGGTATCACAATTTTAGCGGTTGCCGAAACCAATACCCGTTTATCTAAAGGTGGTAATTGCCGAATAATATAAGCCATTTGCTCATGAAAACCCAATGACAACGACTTATCAAACTCATCTAAAATGAGAGTTTTGATATTGTTCAACCTAAAAGAATGGCGCGTCATATGGTCTAAAATTCTACCGGGCGTACCAATCAACAAAGCCGGTGGCGAACTCAAATTATTGATCTCAACCGACATATCATGCCCGCCATAACAGGTATTCACCTTAAATGGCGTCCCCATTTTCTTCCAAACCAATTCAATTTGAAGGGCTAACTCCCTCGAAGGCGTCAAAATGAGGCATTGAACGCCCGTTTTCTCTGCATCTAATTGCATCAAAATAGGCAACAAAAATCCCAATGTTTTACCCGAACCTGTGGGTGCTAATAAAAGTACATCTTTCTCTTTTTGAATCGTTTCAAAAGAAGCCTCTTGCATTTTATTCAAGGTATCAATGCCCAGATTAGCGAGTATTTGAGGTATTTTTTCTTTAAATTCCATATCAATTAAGCCTTTTTCGACTTATATCTTTCTATCAAAAATGAAGCAATACCCGGTAAAATGGAAATAAAAATGATTCCCAAAATAACGATTTCAAAGTTTTTACTGACAAATTCCAATTTACCGAAATAGAAACCCAGAAGGGTCAAAGAAGTCACCCATAAAATGCCGCCGCTGATACAGTAACCAATGTATTTTTTATAATCCATAGCCCCAACTCCCGCTACAAAAGGCGCAAAGGTGCGGACAAAAGGCATGAAACGCGCCATGATGACCGTTTGACCGCCATATTTTTGATAAAATGCCTCCGTTTGAGCGAGGTATTCAGGTTTCAGTATCTTTTGGAGAATGGGATTCTGCGTTTGAAACAGCCGCTTACCAATCTTTTTACCCATATAATAATTGACATTGTCGCCTATAATCACCGATAAAAACATTAAAGGAATGACTATCTCGACTTGCAAAATGCCAATTTTAGCAATCGTTGCTCCGACGGCAAAAAGCAAGGAGTCGCCCGGTAAAAAAGGGGTGAATACTAAGCCCGTTTCGCAAAACAAAATCAAGCAAATAATGAAGTAAGACAGGGTCTTATAGTTGATGAAAAAATTCTCAACGTGCTTATCTAAATGAAGGAAGAAGTCTATGAAATCGTGCATTTATAATAGTTGTGAGTTATTAATTTTAATATAATTAGTAAAATATGACTTGTAAAAATTTATCGTTTGCCCCCCAACCCCCAAGGGGGAGTCAACTGGAAGTTGTTAAAAATAGGTTCTTCAAATAACGAATGTCTTCAATTAATTTAAAAATGCCGACTGTTCATTTTACCTCAATTAACTCCCCCTTGGGGGTTGGGGGGCAAACGGAAAATCGAAGCACTCAATTATAAATGCAACTGATTTTTTCTCAAAAATACTGAGGGGTAATATTCATCATTCATCATTTATCATTCACCATTACAAACTGATATTTTTGAAATCGGTTTTCAATCTGTTCAAGCGTTGCCAAATTATTGATGCCCACACCTTCCACTACAAAAGATGCCGCCGCATGAGCATAGCCTGTTGCGAGGGCAATATTCCGCGTTTGAGCATATTTTACAAGGAAAGCGGCAGTGAAAACATCACCTGCCCCTGTTGAATCCACTTCTTTTACAGGAAATGATGGAAAATGGTACTGTTCATTTTCATGAAAAACAACCGCACCGTCAGCCCCTTGCGTCATTACCAAAACCTTGACATAAGAAGCAATTAATGGTATCTCATCTTCAAAACCTTGAATATCCGCATCACTCATAATCACCACATCAGCGTTAGCGAGTTGTGACCAATCCATCGCTTTAGCGGATACTTTACCTTTTTTATCCCATTGACGCAACCAACCTTGAATGGTGACACCAATCAAAACACTTTTCGGAAAAGCTTTGAAAATGCCAAAGTCTGCTTCATCGGCAATCAAACCGATTTGAACGATGTCGGCATTTTGCCATTCGGCAGGCACATCCTCCGCTAAAAGCGTTTCAGCCCGCGCATGTATGTATTGAGTGCGATGAGTACCTTCATAGATGTTTTCGAAAACAGTAGTCTTCAAGGCTTTTTTATTGAAAAAATGAATACCTTTTGATTTAAAAGTATCTAAAAATTCAAAATCATCGCCCACGCTTGTCAAAACAGCCGTATCCATACCCAACTGACGGGCAACTAAACTCGAATAAGATGTGCAACCACCCAATATATTTTTACCATCCAACAAATCATGACAAGCATGACCGATGCATAAATACCTGTTTGCAGCATGTTTATACTGAGGGGGTATATTATTTGAATGATTCATGGGTGCAAATGTACAACGGCTTGTTCAAAATAAAGTATTTGCAGTTTATAAGAATCATGAGATTTATTTTTTGGAAAGTATGAAGTCAATTAAAAAAAGTTGAAAAGAAAAAAAGTATGGCTTTTAAAAAGATTTAAAATATCTATTGTCGTACATTTGCGACTTATTTTAACACAATCCAAAGAATTACCTAAACTAATATGAATGTTAATAGTATAGTTTGGGGTAAAAGCCAATTAATATATCGCCAGTATGAATAATATTTTAATTATTGGAGCCGGACGCTCAGCCAATGCCCTTATTAATTACGTACTCGAACAAGCTAAAACCTATAACTGGTTTGTCACTGTTGCTGACGCCGACCATGAATTAGCCGCTCGCAAAGTAAACAATCATCCCAATGGTCGTAGCACTTGGCTCGATGCCACTAAGGTGAATGACCGCCGCGAGTTAATTGCCCGTGCCGATGTGGTCGTTTCGCTTTTACCGGCTCATTTACATCTTGAATTAGCGCATGATTGCTTGAAATTAAAGAAACACCTTATCACGGCTTCCTATATTTCCAAGCAACTTTATGCTTTGGGTGATGAAGCCCGTGAACGCGCCTTGATATTCATGGGCGAAATGGGTCTTGATCCGGGCATCGATCACATGAGCGGCAAGCAGAAAATTGATGAAATAAAAGCCAAAGGTGGTAGGTTAAAATCGTTTAAATCCTACACAGGCGGTTTAGTCGCCCCTGAAAATGATGACAACCCGTGGCATTACAAATTTTCATGGAATCCGCGCAATGTTGTCCTCGCAGGACAAGGCACGGCACAGTATCTTGAAGATGGTAAACTCAAATATGTACCATATAATCGGATATTTGCTCAAGCCACTCCCGTCACTATCCCAGGCGTACAAGGCGAATATGAGATGTATGTCAATCGAGATTCGCTATTATATCGTGATTTATATGATTTAGGACCCATTAATAACCTAATTCGTGGCACTATTCGTTACAAAGGCTTCTCAAAAGCATGGGATGCCTTAGTAAAATTAGGGCTTACGGATGGCTCATTTCCTATATTTGATTCAGAAGAAATCACTTATCATGAGTTAATGGATTCTTATGTTTCAAATAATGCTGTCGGTAGCTCTGTCAAGGAAAAAGTGGCTTATATGATTGGAGAAACGGTAGATTCTGATGTGATGAAGAAACTCGAATGGCTCGGGCTTTTCAGCAAGAAGAAAATCCGCATAAAAAGTGCGACGCCAGCCTTGATTCTTGAAAATTTGTTACTCGAAAAATGGAAACTCAAAGACAATGAAAAGGATATGGTGATTATGCAACATGAGTTCGAATATGAAATCAATCGTCAAAATCGTCGTCTGACTTCTACTCTCGTGATGCGTGGAACAGACGGTAATAATACAGCCATGTCTCGCTTAGTTGGTTTGCCGATTGGCATATTTGTCAAGCACGTGATGCTGGGTAAAATCAATTCTATCGGCGTAAATATACCAGTCAACAAAGAGGTTTATGAACCCGTTTTAGAAGAATTGAAGGATTATGGCGTAGTTTTTACGGAGAAAGATGAGGCAATTAGATAAATTTTAATTCTAATTAGATAGAAAAATAGGCTTAATTAAAAAAAACGAGGCTGTCTTAAAAAGTTGTTATAACTTTTTAAGACAGCCTCGTTTCAATTAAATAGCTATGTATAAGGTCATTGTCACTTCAATATTTTCACAAAAGCCTCCATATTGCGTTCTTTATTGATGGAGTGAACCATTGCTTGGGCTTCTTTTTCATCAGCACATTGTCTCACGCACACGCCGTACAGGTGATTATCCGTATAATGAATGATTTCCACATCTTGAAAACCTTTTTTGACAGCAATTTTCTTTTGGATAACCGCATTTTCCTGTTTAGCATAAGTACCCACCACCACAAGGTATTTATTTCTAATTTTCCCGTTAGCCATATTAACTGACGTCGTAGCCATTGAATCCACTTTTGCCACTAAAGGCTCAGATTTTACTTCCATTGCTACCGTTTTTTCCTCGTTTTTTTTAACCAGCACCACAGCGACAGGCTCTTTCTTTTCCTCCATTTTTTCAATGACGGGCTTCACCTCTGGCTTATCTTCCTTTTTTTCAACCACAGCCACTGCGATAGGCTCTTTCTTTTCCTCCACTTTTTCAATGACGGGCTTTACCTCTGGCTTATCTTCCTTTTTTTCAACCACAGCCACTGCGATAGGCTCTTTCTTTTCTTTTATTTTTTCAATGATAAGCTTTACTTCTGGCTTCTCTTCCTTCTTTTCAACTATTGCAACAGATTCTTTAGCTTTTTGCTTTGTATCTTTTGAAGGATTCTCTTCTGTTTTTTTATCGTTTTTTTCTACAGCTACAATAGATTGTTTCTTATCTTCTACCTTTTCAATGGCAGGCTTTGCTTCTTTTTTTTCCCCTTTCTCAACAATAACAGCCTTTAATTCCGAGTCATCAAATTCTGATTTTATGGTTTCAACTTTTGGTTCAGAAAACTTTTTTAGAGGTTCGTTTGAAGGCGTTTCAATTTTATTTTTTTCAATATTTGAAGGCGAATCATCGAACATCGGCTCTGTAGCGGAGGCTATTATTTCAGTTTTTGGAACTGAGATAGGCTTGGTTTCTACCAATTTAATTTCACCTTCTTGTGGCACTGTGCTCGCGGTGGTATTGTCGCTCTCATTTTCATCGATATTAACTATGGCATTATTAAAATCAATGCTTTCAGGTGCAATAAAATTAAAAATATCGTCGTCACCTTTTCCACTTGCTCGATTAGAAGAGAAATAGCCACTTTTTTTATCGGCACTCACGATTAAACCAAAATCATCCGAACGGCTATTGATGGGTTCAGGTAAATTTTGTGGTTTTACCCAGCCCGTATCCGTTTTTATCGTGCAGAATATATCCAAATTCCCGATACCTTTATGCCCATTGGAAGCAAAATATACTTTACCATCGGCATGTATAAAGGGAAAAATTTCATTTTTATCAGTATTTACTTTAGGTCCGAGATTGACAGGGTCGCTCCATTTGCCATTGATGAGCGTTGAAACGTACAAATCCATGCCGCCAAAACCACCAGCGCGATTAGAAGAGAAATAAAGGCGTCTGCCATCGTTGGATACTGAGGGGTGTGCGCAATCGTATTCCGCATTATTGAAAGGCAATTCAAAAATATTATCCCATTTATTATCCTTTCTTGTGGCGGCGTATATTTTTAATTTGACCAAGCCGTCTTTTGCTTTCACGGGCTTTCCTCTGCGCAAATTGGTGCGCGTGAAGTAAATAGTATTGCCATCCTTACTAAATGAAAGCGGTCCGTCATAAAATTTAGTGGTCAATTCCTCAGCAAAGGTCAACGGTTTTTGAAGGCTGCCGTTGTCATTTCGAGCAGCGAAAAAGAGGGAAGTCGTAGCCTTGCCTGTATTATCATCCTCTTTTTTGTCCGTATTCACCGCAGGATTGGAGGCAATAAAAACAAGCCCATTTTGGTAGAAAGTAGGACTGTATTCTTGAAAGATACTGTTGATTTCAATTTCGTTCGTAATAATGATCGGTTCTTGAGCCAAAGCGAGGCATCCTCTCAATATTAATATGGACAGAATTAATTTTTTCATCTTCATGAGAATTATTTATGAAATTATAACCTAATAATAATATTTTTTTAAATATAAATTAACAAATATAAAGCCGAATTAAAAAAATACTCTTGGATTGCTAAACCGCAGCTCAGGCTGCTTCAAATCGTAGCGAATGACTGCTTCAATACTACCGTCATTGTATTTTTTAAGCGGAGAAAGATTGATATCGTAAGCACAGCCGATTCCCCATTTATTACTGACTTGAAAAAATATCAAAAAATCGACGCTTTCTCCAATGTCTTCAAGATTGGTTTTACCTGCGCGATAAGACATTCCTGCCGTGATTTTATCATTAAATACAAGGCTACCATTTACTTCTATGCTCCAAGGTGCATTGGCTGTTTTTTTAACAATGCCCGAAGGTTTGATATATACTTTATCCAAGAGCGGTAAAGCCAATCCCATCATAAAATAATAATGCGGTTGTTCGAGGGCAGTAGTGGGTGTTTCGCTGTTGATACCAATAATATTGGCGTAATAAAATGGCACTGAAAAGCCCATGTAGCACTCCTTGTATGTCATAAATGCGCCCATACCAAAATTGCCGAACAAGCGAGGTTTCAATCCGCTATTAGATTTGCGTTCATTGGCAATAATATTGGCTTGGTCTGCATCATCGAAATTGAAAGCCATACGTTTTGCTGAGCCTTGAAGCCCTATGCGCAACGCAAAATCTTTAGTCCGAATAGGGCTATATGACAATGCCACAGAAGTGGTTTGAGTATTAAATATCCCGACTTGACGATTGCCTAATGTAAAACCAAAGCCCAAACGCTTACTTAAAAGTGGCGAATGAAAACTCAAATTTTGCTGCACAGGCGCACCTTTAAAGCCAATCCATTGGTTGCGAGTCATGAGTGTAAATGTGGGAATGTCGCGTGAACCTGCTACACCTGGATTAATAGCAAGCGCATTGAACATAAAAAGCGTTTGTTGACCCTCTTGTTGAGCGTTGACCCCCTCAGTATAAAGGCTTAAAAAAATGAAAGTGTAGAAAATTTTAATGATATGTAAGTGTTTGTTGTTCATAGCTTTATAATGGGTTTGTTATCTAAATACGGTGACATAACCTTTCTGGGGTGGAGTAGCGGCAGTCTTTTTAAATAAGTAGAAATAAGTGCCGTCAGGCAATGGAAGGTTTTTATAAGTGCCGCGCCAATTATTCTGATACGGTTTAGAGAAGAAAACGCGGTCGCCCCATTCATTAAAAACCATCATTTCGCTGTCAGGGTTATCGTCAGACAAACATGGGATTCTAAATTCGTCGTTCAGTCCGTCATCATTTGGGGTGATGACTGAGGGGACTCTACAAGTGTCTGCACTAACGATACCCTGTGCCTTCAGCGATAAATCGGGAAATAAAAAAAAGATTAATAAAGGGTAGAGTAATTTGTTCATGGTTCATAGGTCTTAATTACTTAAAAAAAACAATGCTAAAAATCGGTTAATGGAAAGATTTTAGTCAAGTGTTGTTTTTAAAATTTGAAGAATATTCAAAATTAAGGGATTTTTTTTTAAAATATGATTTTTTTTAATAGAATTTGAATATCATTAACAGTTTATTCTATGTAATGTGCGTAAGGTGCGGTGCTTTTAGGGTGTTTTATACCGTTAAATAGTTAGTTCTACACAAAATTTTATTAAAAAAAATTACTCTTTTCAACATTTCAGCACCCCCTCAGTATTTTTGGCTTACTGTAAAAAAAAATGGCTAATTTGCGGCTCATAATTGGCTCATTCTAAAAAAAAATGGCTAATTTGTGGCTCATAATTGGCTCATTGTAAAAAAAAATGCTAATTTGCGGCTCATAATTGGCTCATATAAAAATAAAATTTATGGAATCTAAACTTCAATTTGATTTTTTAACGCAGCAAACAATGTTGAGAAAAATTGCAGCGATAGATGCTTTTCAAAGCCGTTGGAAAATAGAACAAATAGATGAACAAGCATTTCTAAAAGATTTGAAAAAACAGACTTCGATTGAAAGCACGGGTTCATCTACCCGTATTGAAGGCTCTACTTTGACAAATGAGGAGATTGGGACGCTTTTGAGAAACATGAAAATCACTCAATTGAAAACCCGTGATGAACAAGAGGTTGCGGGCTATTTTGAAGTATTAACCTTAATTTTAGATACTTTTAACGATATTCCACTTTCTGAAAACTATATTTGCCAATTGCATGGCTTATTGTTGCGACACAGTGATAAAGACCAAAGACATAGAGGAACGTACAAAGCTCTCAGTAATCAAGTTGTAGCAACTTCGCCCGGTGGTACGCAACGGATTATTTTCAATACAACACTTCCTCATTTGACTCCAGCAGCCATGCAAGATTTGGTGCATTGGACAAATGAAGCTTTTAAAGCGGACATTCTACATCCATTAATAATAATCGCTGTTTTTGTTTATGAATTTCTATCCATTCACCCTTTTCAAGACGGTAATGGACGTTTATCACGCTTATTGACGACCTTGCTTTTATTGAGACAGGGTTACGATTTTATTTTATTTTCTTCTTTTGAAAATTTAATTGAAGAGCGTAAGCGAGATTATTATCGCGTTCTAATGGACGGGCAACAACAAAGAGGGCAAACAGAAGAACCTGAAGTCATTGACAAATGGCTTGTGTTTTTCCTTGATTGTTTGTTAACACTTACACAAAGGCTTGATGAAAAACGACAATCTTTTCTGAATACTAAAGATTATCTGAATGATCGTCAAAAGCAAGTATTAGCGGTTTTCATAAAAAATAGTCCTGCTCAATTGTCAAATATCATTGAACATTTACCGCATATACCTCGCGCAACACTCAAGCGTGATTTAAGCATTTTAGTAGAGAGGCGGTTATTGACTCAAGTAGGCAATGGTAGGGGAGTGCGTTATTTTGTAGTATTTAAACAAGAAGAATAAATTATTCATTCAAAGCCCAATCATATTCGGTATAGCCGATTTTCGCTTTACTATCCACTTTACTCACAGCATAGCGATTGATAAACTCAGTAATATTATAAAAATCCTTTCCGTACCAATCAAATATCTTTGACACCTTTATTTCACCGCCCTTTGAAAGTGCATTCGCTTTGGGGTCGTTGATAAATTTTTTCGTCCGACTTTCCAAGAGGACATTGAGGTTTTTAGCTGTAAATGCTTGATTCAAAAGCGGCGGGCATGATTTCGCAGCGCAATTAATGGCGAAGTGAATCCGTGCATCGCCCATTGGTCGGAGGATATTGTTTTCAATATCATTCAATGAATAGGTCTTATCGCCTAATTTAACGCGCTTCACATCCCACGTTTTACCACCGTCCAATTTGGTGATACTACTGAGGGGGTAGTTGTCAACAATGGTTTTCAAAGTTGCAGCGTTATAGGCATTAATCCAGTAAGCAAATTTATCGTTTTTGCTCCAACTATCAACGGGTGTATTCTCTGAAAGCGTTTTGATGTATGCTTCAAGGGCTGCTTTATTGGCTTTGAGGTTTTTATAATTCACTTTACCGGTTGCGGAAACGTGCTTTTTCAATAGGGTATCAAACGCTTCATGACTCGGTTGTGCAAAACCGAAAGCACTTGATAATAAAACAAATAAGAGAACGACTAAATTTTTCATTTCTGACTGTGGTTGATTAAATTAAAACGGTGAAACTAAAAGCTATACGTATAAATATGACGCAAAGGTTTTGAGTTTTTATCACGCAACTATCACGTTTAAGAGAACTTTAACTATTGTTTAAAAAGATTTGATGTAAAAAGTTGAGAGATTTGTCATTTGAAACTTAAAACATTTAGATTTTTCTAATTTTGCATTTTCATCATTCATCATTCATCATTTCAATCAGTGATAGAGGTTAAAAACTTAACGAAGATTTACGGCGAACAACGCGCCATCAATAATATCAGTTTTATAGCTAATAAAGGTGAAATATTAGGTTTCCTCGGACCCAACGGTGCAGGTAAAACCACGACTATGAAGATATTGACGTGTTTTATTCCGCCCTCTTCGGGTTCTGCTACGGTTTGTGGTTTTGATGTGACGACGGCACATTTGGAAGTGCGGCGTGAAGTCGGTTACCTGCCAGAGCATAATCCTTTGTATAAAGATATGTATGTCAAAGAATATCTTGAATTTGTAGCGGGCGTGCATAAATTGGATAAAAAGAAACAGTGTGTGGCTGAAATGATTGAGCGTGTGGGCTTAGGTATTGAGCAAGGGAAACTCATAGGAGCATTGTCAAAAGGTTATCGCCAACGCGTGGGTCTGGCACAAGCGATGCTGCATGACCCCTCAGTATTAATCCTCGATGAGCCTACTTCAGGGCTTGACCCGAATCAATTGGTAGAGATTCGCCGCTTGATAAAAGATTTGGGTAAAGAGAAAACGGTTATTTTTTCAACGCATATTATGCAGGAAGTACAGGCTTTGTGCGATAGAGTAATGATTATTAATAAAGGTGTCATCGTAGCAGATGATACAATTGATACTTTGCAAAACCGCATGAGAGGTGAGTCTCTCGTGACGGTAGAGTTTTTACAAAATATTGATAATCAAAGACTTACGAAAATTTTGAATGTTAAAAGCGTCAAAGTATTAGCGGCTAATCGGTATCAATTGTCTTCTGATTTAAATAAAGATATTCGCCCTGATGTGTTCCGCTTTGCTGTTGATAATCAATTGACGCTCATGGAAATGCGGAAGGAAGTTTATACGGTGGAAGATGTATTTCAAGAATTGACAAAGTAAAAAATGAAAAAAATATTTTACACATTCCTTCTAACGTTCTCGATACTGAGGGGTCATGCTCAAAACAGCACGCTCGTTTCTAAGAATTTTAAATTCAAAGATGGCATTTATGAGCATTTTGAGCAATTGCAACGCAATCAACCGAGTGTGGTGTGGGATAGTTTGGAAACCCGTTTGGCGACCAATCCCCAATCGCTTCAAATGTTTATTGAGACTATAAAACATAAGCGAACGCATGACTCGGTGGCGGTGAATAAGCTGTGGGGCGTTGTGATTGATGGCATTCCTTACGTTCGGCTGCCCAATGCATCGCAAAAAAAATCAGCACCCGTTTTTGCAGGCATGATACTGAGGGGTAAGCTCTGCTATTTTCAGTTCGATGAAACAGAGGAGCGTCAAGTACCCATAACAGCCTATATTCCTCAAACGGGACAACCCTATATCACTAAAAATATCACTGAAAAGCGCGAAGTCTTGCGTGAGAAACTCATCAAATTTGAAACGGGCGAGTTGTTGGATTTTACATTATCCAATTTTAAACAATTAATTCAAGAAGATAAAGATTTACTTTCAACCGTCAATGCTTTGAAACCGAAGGAAATATCTGAAAAGCTGTTTAAATGTTTACTCATTTATAACGACCGCAATCCTGTTTATTTAAAATAATTAGCTACCAATATTTAGCCCCTTCGGGCAAGAGTCTATTGTCTAATCGTCTATTGTCTAATATCTGAAACATATGCTATCTATCTTCAAAAAAGAAATTAATTCTTTCTTTTCATCGCTCATCGGTTATATTGTCATTGCCGTTTTTTTGATTTTGACAGGTTTATTGCTGTGGGTTTTTCCAAGCACCAGCCTTTTAAATCAGAATATGGCAACGCTCGACCAATTATTTGTTCTTGCGCCCATGATATTTACCTTCTTGATTCCAGCAGTCACGATGCGTAGTTTTGCTGAGGAACAGCAGACAGGTACGATTGAATTTTTGACAACCAAACCTTTGCGCGATATTGAAATAATATTGGGAAAATACGGCGCGTGTATCGTTTTAGTAGCCTTTGCTTTATTGCCGACTCTGATTTATTATATCACGATGTATCAATTGGGTTCGCCTAAGGGGAATTTAGATAGTGGTGCAATTGCAGGAAGTTATATTGGTTTGCTTTTGCTTGGAGCAGTATTTACGGCAATTGGCATTTTCGCTTCTTCATTGACCAATAATCAAATCATCTCATTTTTATTGGCAGCTTCTCTCTGCATTTTTATTCATTGGGGTTTTAGTTTTATCAGTGAAATGCCATTTTTAATTGGCAATGGCGATGATATTGTACAAATGATGGGCATGGATTACCATTATCGGTCTATTTCAAGGGGCATTGTGGATTTGGCAGATGTCGTTTATTATGTGTCAGTTATTTTTCTATTTATTCTTTTGACGAAAGTGTCTTTGGAGAGGCGGCAATGGTAGTTATTAATTTGAATTAGATTTCATCAGATTCTAATGATGTGTTTATTTCAACGGTCTAATATCTAATGTCTATTTTTCTAATATCTCTTTAATATTACACCTGCTCAGGTGCCAACCTCACAACCAAACCCTCCAACTCTTCTTTTATTCTAATTTGACAACCCAATCGGCTGTTATCTTTTATGTGCATAGCTTGGTCGAGCATTGCCCATTCGTCATCACTGGGTTCTGGGAGTTCGTGGTCGCTTTCTACATATACCTGACACGTCGCGCACAAAGCCAATCCGCCACAAATTGCTTCAACAGGCAGATCATAACTCTTACAAACCTCCATGATACTGAGGGGTACACCCAGCGGCACTTCCAAATCGTGCGCTGCCTCGAATCTGTCAATGACAGTAATATGAATGCTCTCTTTATTAGACATTAGAATATTAGACATTAGATGTTAGACAATAGTGTAGATGGATATAATTGAAGTTATAAATAAACATAAAATGTTGATAATCAAACTATTATACTCTAATGTCTAAAAATCTCAGCAATTTCCGCTTTGACAATTTTATGACAATTCAATGAGTTGATTTTACTAAAAATAAGCGGTTTTCGCTAAAAAATGCTTATTTTTAGTAAAA
>JAYUUR010000198.1:0-14987 GCA_043754475.1 Saprospiraceae bacterium
TGGGTAGGTTGTTATGCTGAAAGTTTGCTTTCAGGCAAATCGCTTGGCAAAACTGTTGAGGCTGTTTTTAGGTCTCAATTTGAAAAATTAAGGGATGGAGATTATTATTATTATGCCAATGACTCCGACCTTGCTTCAAGTCTAAAAACGCTGCAATTAACTACCTTAGCCGATGTAATTGCTCGTAACTCCAATGCAGGCAGTTTGCAATCGGATGTTTTTTTGCGTAAGGATTGTGATTCAAATGGCGATGACATAAATGACCACGGACAGCCTGTGTGTCAAGGCAATGCCTGTACTGTTTATACTGCGTGTGATGGCAAAACAGGTATTTCTCTATTGCCGGGTATATATACAACGGCTCAATTGAGTGCAAAGGGTATTAAAAACAATGATATTTCTCAAATAAATGTCAATATCGGTTTTGCGGTTATTCTTTACGATGGTGATAATTTAACAGGAAAATCTGTTTATTATGGTACAAATACGGGGTGTTTGCCTGTAGGTTTGGATAAAACAACTTCTTCTTTGAAAGTTATATGCCTTAGCAACGACCCTTCTACAGTCAATTGTGCAGGGTTTGGCGGTGCGCTATTCAACGATTGTTTTAGTAGTGGTGTGCCTATTGTAGCAGGTACGTACACCAATGAACAATTAACCGCACTTGATATAAGTGTTAATAGTGATTCTATTTCAGGTATCAGAGTTAATAATGGATTTTCTATTACTCTTTATTCTGCTGATAAATTTTCAGGTCAATCTATCACTTTTACAGGTCCAACAGTTACCTGTTTGCCTACGTCTTGGGACGGTAAGGTGCGTTCTGTCAAAGTCACTTGTTTATCTAATCCAACAATAAATACCTGCGTTGGCGGTGTAGCCGGTGGCATCTTCGACGAGTGTAATGTAAGTAGCAGCAATAGCAGCAGCCACGAAGGTATTTCAGTAGGATTAGGTGATTATAACAGTTCAAGGCTTTTGGCAATGGGTATGCCTTTAAAATCTATTTCAAAAGTGAGTGTAACAAATGGCTATGCTATTACACTTTTTGAGAAAGACGATTTTTCAGGTGCGTCTATTACATTTACGGGTAAAACATGCCTTTCATCATCATCATCTTCTACATCAACATCTTCTTGGTCAAACAGAGCATCGGCTATTAGAGTGACTTGCCTTAGTCCTGTGGCTCAAGCTTTGATTCAAAATGAGTCGTTTGTGCTGTCTGCTGCTGCCGAACTCAATCGGGCTCGTATCGAATGGGTAAGCAATACAGGTTATAAAACCGATTATTACACGGTTGAAAAATTCAATGGCTCTATTGGTGACTTTGAACCCATAGCTACCGAAAACTCAACCCTTTCTAATAAAGCATCACATTATGTGATTTATGATGATGCACCACAAGAAGGAGATAATGTTTATCGCATCAAAATAAGTTACCAAGACGGTTCAAGACAGATATCAGAAAATAAAATTGTTAATTTCAAAGGGTTATCTGATGCGCTTATTTTCCCTAATCCAGCCAATACCGCTTTCAATATTGATTTGACAGAATACAAAAATCAGCCTGTTGAGATTACACTCTACAACACAATTGGACAATTGGTTTTAGCTCACAAAGTGGCTAAAGTTGAAAATACAATAGTTGAATTAGATGTGGCAAATCAAGAAGCGGGTAATTATAGAGTCCGTATTCAGTCGAAAGGCAAACGGGATATTGTCAAATCAGTCGTGATTGCTCGTTAAGTTATAAGTTAAAGATTATATTATTTCGGAGCCACCTACATATAGGTGGCTCTTTTTAATCTGAAATCGCCACTTCTATTATTTTTTCATAAACCTCTCGCCAATTATCAGTTTCATTTTTTGACAAAGTAGAGTTGTGCCAAAGCGTTGTAAAAGTGCCGCCAACGGCTTTTGTAACGGCTATCAACGGCTTCACTTGTTCAATCGCTTCTTCGGGTGTCAGTTTGAGGTATTCTATCAAAGTGACTTCCATCACTTGGAATGGATGAATTTTCAAATGTGTAATTTGTTCATTTTCAAGATTATACCAGTAAAATGGCGTTGCAATTCCGGCTCTAAAGCCAATATCATCCGCATAGCCCATCGAATAATCTTCTTGAATATCTGTTTGAATGAGGCGGCTATAAGTGTGAGAGAAAGTTAATTTCAAATAGTGTTGACGGCTTTTAATTATTGAGTGATTGAGTGATTGGGTGATAGAATTTAAGCGAGTTATTTCATTTTTTAAAATTGAAAAATCCGCATTCGAACCATAGGACGGATGAATACCTACATGGTATTTTTTGGATATTCGACGAATCAAGCTTTGCAAATTTTTATTTTTCCAATTAATATTTTTATCAAACTCACCATAATCGCCGAGCAGCCAAAAGAAGATTGGTGTATTTATTTTGCTTTCGTATTTCTTATGCAGTTTATCTATATAATCAAAAGTATATTCAGGATCATTTGAAATACTTAAAATAACAGCCAAGCGATTGAAAGCATTCTTAAAATTAAGTTGAAAAAAATCTCTTAACATCCCGCCTATATTTCTGAAAAAACCCTTGTTTTTGAAAGCCCATGCTTGATCAATATCGTAGGTGAGTTGGAGCTTATATTCTGACTTATTAGAGGTTGATTTTAAATCAGGATATCTTTGAATTAATTCATTTTTTAAATTTATAATCCATTGATTTACAACAGGTTGTCGTAAAATATTCAACTTTGATGCAAAGCTCTGGCTTGCGGGAAAGCGTTGATGGCGGTCAAATACTGAGGGGTCAGCGATGTACTCTTCGTAACGCGAAACCATGACAAATATCCTTGAAAAGATGTCGAGCTGATGAAACTCTTTTTCAAAATCTCGTTTAATAATTATGCTTTCAAATATTAAGGAATTGAGATCTTCGATAAAATATCCATCATCTGAAATTTTTAAATCGCCGTACTGCACTTTTGGGAGGGTAGAATCCAAATAAGCAGTTTCATTTTGAGTAAAAAAAATATCCCAACCGAGCGTTTCCGTGAACACGAGTTGGATGATATATTGCAAGCGGTTGGAATTTTGAGCAGAATAAAAAATTATTTTGTTGGACATACCCCCTCAGTATTGGCAGTGAAAAAAATGTAAAATATGTTAAGAAACTGAATAAACAAGATTTAAATATCTAAAATAAAATCGTAATACTTTAATTTTTCCTAAATTTAGGTTTATTTTGCTTTTCAATTTTACAATAAACCAAAAATTTCAATTTTAAAATTTTTATATTTGTAAAACAATAATAATCAGCTATTTATAGATTTGATTAACAATTAATTGAAAAACATGTCTCAGAAAGAAAAAGAAACTAACAGTGAGAATGCTGCTGCAAACGGTGGCATGGGTATTTTCGGCGATATGACATTGCTCCGCGAAATTATCATGGGTCCGAAAATAATTGAATATGAAGAGCGTTTCACCAACACGACGAATCATATCAATGAGAACGAAGCGTCTACGCGTCAGCGTTTGGCTAATCTTGAGCGTGACATGAATGCGCGTTTCGACAGGCTCGAAAAGTTATTGGCTCAACATGTGGAAACCATTAATACTCAAATGCACAATATGAGTAAAAATGACAAATCTGATTTAGCTGATATGCTCATTGAAGTCAGTAAAAAACTAAAAGGAAAATAATATATAACACGTTCATTCACAACAGTTTACGGTGATAAATAAGCCGTTATAAATAAATCAAGTGGTCAGTCAAAAACCGGAAAGCGAAGTACAACTGATGAGCCAACTCCGCGAGATTTTGCTCAAAGAAGATAGAAGCACATTGACAGAATTGCAAGAGATTCTGAACAATAAGTCGCTGCTATCCGGCAGGGTCAACCCTATTATTGAGGAGCATTTAGATTTTTTAAAACATAATTTTCCAAAAGAATATGCTAAAATTGTTGACCGATTGATAGAGCAAAAATTGAAAGATTCGCAGCAGCAAATTTTGGATATTGTTTATCCCGTTATGGGCAAAATGATAACTAAATTTGTGAATCTTCAAATGCAGCAATTGAAAGAAGGGATTGATGCTCAAATAAATGGCATTTTTTCTAGTCAAGGATTTGTTAGGCATATTAAAAATCGAATATTAGGTGTAAAAACGTCCGATATGCTCATAGCAGCAGCCGATAAGCCCATCTTGGAAGAAATATTCGTGATTGAGCGCGATTCGGGTTTGATGTTTGGCAGTGCCGCCCTTTTTCCTTCCGTGAATAGGGATGTTGTAGCGGGTATGTTGACAGCCATTAAATCTTTTGTGGAAGATGCTTTTGAGCGCGATAATGAAGATTTGGAGATGATTCAATACGGTACTTATCGCATTTTGCTACAAAATTATCCGTTTTATTATTTTGCATTGGCTTTAAGTGGCTCTGTTTCTACTTCAGAGTCGGAAATACTGAGGGGTCAGATTGTGGATTTTATTGATAAAACAGATAACTTAAGAGTAGCGGAAGTAACCGATGAATCGCAAAGCCGTATCTCACAATTGCTTGAAGAGCATTTCATTTTGCCACAAAGAAATAGTCCGCAAACTATGCGATTAAAGCAAAAGTCCAATTAATTTTTAACTTATGATTAGTAAAAAAATCATCCTAACGGGTAGTTTTGGCGTTGGGAAAACGTCTTTATTCAACCGATTTATTTATCAACAATTCAGTGATAAGTATTTAACAACTATTGGTGTTAAAGTCAATAATAAAACAATTAAAATAGATGACGAATCCATTTCAATGATGGTTTGGGACGTCGCCGGTGAAGTGTCGCAAGACAAAGTGCCCGTTTCCTATTTTTTAGGTGCCAGTGGTATTATTTATGTGATGGATTTGAGCCGACCGCTTACTTTCGTGAATCTTGAATCAGATATTCAGTTTTTACGAGATTTGCTTCCAAATGGCACTATTATTATTGTTGCCAACAAAAAAGACCTTGTCACTGAGGAGCAATTGGAAACGATTCGTCAAGAGTTAGTCCGCCCGTTTGACTATTCAACCAGTGCAAAAACAGGCGAAAATGTAGAGGAACTTTTTATTGAAATGGGCAAACGCTTATTGAATCGAACACCAAATGCATAATGAATAGTACTCAAACAATACGTGAGAAAAAAAGCACATCCACCCATCAACAGATCCTTATGGATTGGCGTGGTTATATTTTAGAAAGTACAGATACCATATTTTCAACGCTTCACCTCAAGCATTTTCCTGCTACTGAGTGGTCAGATTTTTTAAATAGCCTTTTTCCTGTTATCCAATTGCTCGAATTGAGTAGTCCGGAGATTTATTTTCCTCGTATATCTTCTATTACCAACAACATTGAAGGTATTTTCGATTGCTCGTTTATGCGTGTAGAATGGGGTGATAATGATAGGGTCATCGTATGGAATATCATTGATTACTCTGACGCACTGCCAAAAATACAAGAAGCACAACAACGACTGAATGAAATTCGGATGAGATTACAGTGAGATATTGAGGTATTATGATATTGAGAATATAGCCTTCCTAATTTTTACCAAGCGTTCTAACAAGGCTTCAAGCTGCTTCAAAGGCAGCATATTTGCACCATCGCTCTTCGCTACTGAGGGGTCGGGGTGCGTTTCGATGAAAAGCCCATCAACACCAACGGCAATAGCTGCGCGAGCAATGGTTTCAATCAATGCAGGTTTGCCACCTGTAACGCCCGTTTTTGAATTGGGCTGTTGGAGTGAGTGCGTACAATCCATAATAACCGTTGCACCCATGTGCTGCATTTCAGGAATATTGCGATAATCTACCACCAAATCCTGATAGCCAAAAGTATTGCCGCGCTCAGTCAACAGCACCTTATTATTGCCACTGTCCAAGACTTTTTGCATGGCATGAGCCATTGTTTCGCTTGAAGCAAACTGCCCTTTTTTGATATTGACGGTTTTACCTGTATTCGCTGCTGCCACCAAAAGGCTGGTTTGACGACAAAGGAAAGCGGGGATTTGTAGCACATCTACATATTCTGCAGCCATTGCCGCTTCTTCGTCGGCGTGGATGTCGGTGGTAGTTGGCAAACCGAATGATGACGCTACTTTTCCCAATATTTTCAAGGCTTTTTCATCGCCTATGCCTGTAAATGAGTCAATACGTGAGCGATTGGCTTTGCGATATGAGCCTTTGAAAATATAGGGAATCTCCAAATTGTCGCATATTTTACTGACTTTTTCAGCAATTTCAAACGCCATCTCTTCATTCTCAATGGCACAAGGTCCAGCAATGAGGAAAAAATTGCCGCTATCGAGGTGCTTTATTTTAGGTATTTGATTTAAATCCATTTTATGCTTTTTAACTACTACCGACATTTTGCCCCTCTGGGGCGAATATTTAGGAGTTACCTTAATTGATAACTTTTTAGAAATACTTTTTTTCCTCTTTCAGTTAAAACAAAATCATCGAAAACTAACTCTACGCCGCTGAGTTTTTCTAATTGAGGACGTTTGTGGGGCGTGATAATAATAATATTTTTTGAATACATAAAGAGTTGATAGACTAAAGAATACAACAATTTTTCAGGACAAAGGTGCATCCCAAAACTGCAAATAATGGCGGAAAAAGGGATTTGTACTGAGGGGGTCATTTTACCTTTCACCACATCTTCAAAACTGAAGGGTAAGCACCGATAGTCTGTATTTTTTTCATACAATTTGAATGTAAAAGGGTCGCAACCTAAAAATAGATTGTCCTTTTTTTTATGACTGATTTCTTCATTTGATAACGTCAACTCGGAGAGGATAAGGGTCACTTCACCGCCACCGCAACTAAAGTCAAGCGCCCGTGCATAATCTATGCGATGTTGATTTTGCTGCAAAAGGGATTTGATGTAGGGAAAATGTGGATTCTCATATACATCAGCGTGGGTTTTATAATATTCCTCAACGCCTTTTTCAGCATATTCTGTGCGGATGGCTTTTTTCAGTTTTAGAAATTATTTTTTCTTAATTAAATAATTCTGATAGCGCATTTCGAGAGTATCCATCAGCGGATCTTGCGAAGGTACTTTGTAAGGTTTATATTTTCTAAAAGGATTGAGATTGACATACCGTTTAGGATTCAATCGGAGGTCTTGCATCAAAGCCTGCGTTTGCAAAAGGGTCATATTGAGGCTGTAATAAACGCTGTCGTTGGTGGCTAATTTACCGAGTGTGCCTTGACCTGTGTTGACATTTTTTATGGTCGTTGTCAGCTGATTCAAGCCGGCTTTGGTTTCATTCAGCGTATTTTTCAATTCAAGTATGCTTTCGCTGACCCCCTCAGTCGCTTTATTGATATTTCCAAAATCAACCGTATTAGCTTTCAATGCTACATCGTTCAAATTGCTGAATAAACCCGCAATTTTATCATTATTTGCTTTCAAATTGCTTGTAATAGACTCCACATTTTTCATGGAAGCATTGAGGCTGCCAGACGAAGCTGCCATGAGTTTACTCAAAACCAACGTTGTTTGGCGGAGATTTATCAAGGTAATTTGAATATCGCGAAGGCTTTTCCCTACTTCATTGTCGGGATCTTTGAGGCTGACTGAGAGTGAATCAAAAAGGAGGTTGAGTCCCTTCGTCGCTTTATCAACATAAGGATCGAAGGATTCGGGTTTGCCAATCATCGCCTCTAACGCACCCATGGTTTCACCTTTGATATAAGTCCAATTTTCAGCGCAATCGCCGTTGGTGCACGGCTTATCAAATTCCAGATTGAGAGCTTTGCCGCCTAAAAGACCATTGCTGAACAATACAACCTTAGCATTTTTAGGAATACCCGGATTATTTTTAAAATTCAAAACAAGGTTGACTTTAGTCACATCATCAGGCTTAAAAAAGAAATCTTGTACCGTCCCGACTTCGATACCATGAAAAAAAATGGGCGACGATTTATTGATTTGTTGAGCATCAGCAAACTCTGCATAAAGAGTGACGGAGCGGCTGAAAAGGCTTTGCCCTTTTAAAAACAAATACCCCCAAAAGGCAGCAGCAATTGTGAGGGTGGCGAATAGACCGATTTTAGTCTCGTTGGATATTTTCATTATTTTAAAATGAAGGACTTTTTTTTAAAATTACTTTGTATTTTTTTCTTACAAACGTTGTCCTTCTTGCAATAGTTATTTTTTCGACGGCAAAATTAGAAATATTTTTGATTTATTTACTTCACTTCATCTAAACTTACGCGTTTACCATTTTTATAAGCCACTATAAAAGCATCAGAAAAGCCCGAAGCACGCATTTTTTTCAAAGTTGAAGCGGCATCATTGTAGTCTTCTAAACCTATCTTGAAATATTTGAAAGTATTGCCTTCTTTCATGACTTCCAAATCTTCTACATTTCTCCAACGCGGCGAATTAGCGACATCCACACTTGACGTGGCTAATTGAATTTTGAAAACTACATTACCTTGCTCGCTTCGCGCTATCTTTGGTAGGGCTACCCCCTCAGTACGAGCACTCGCAGGAGCAACTTTCGCACGTTCTACTTGTTGTGGCAATTCATTTTTATCTTTGACACTTTGACCGACTTCCGAACGATTAGATGCTTTTACAACCACATCTCCTTTATCCTCTTTAACTTCAACTGTTTTTTTATATTTACTGAAAGCTAAAAAGATAGATTCAGCCAATGTTTCTTGACCGCTATCGCTGCTAATAAACGCCCCCTCTATCCGATTGTTCAAAAAGCCTGTTTCAATCAATACACTGGGCATAGTTGTTTGTTTCAAAACGACAAAACCAGCTTGCTTAACACCCTTGCTGCGGCGACCCGCATTATTTTTAAAACCTTCTTCTACATTTTTAGCAAATAAAATGCTTTTATCCAAATAAGCATTTTGATACAAACTGAAAATAATATAGGCTTCATTGGAGTTGGGGTCAAAGCCATCATATTGCTCTTGATAATCTTCTTCAAGCAAAATAGATGAGTTTTCACGCTTAGCGACTTCAAGATTCGCCTCCATTTTATGCATACCCAGCACGTAGGTTTCAGTACCCATCGGTTGCCCTTCATCTGAGGAATTGCAATGAATGGAGATAAAAAGATCAGCTTTAGCTCTATTAGCAATGTTAGCCCGTTCATGCAATTCTATGAATTCATCCTTATCGCGGGTGTAGATGACTTGGATATTCGGAAAATTGTCTTTAAGTCTTCTACCCAATTTAAGCGCAATGGCGAGGGTGTTCTTTTTCTCCATACCTTCGTCGGATTCGCAGCCCGAGTCGTGACCGCCATGTCCAGCGTCAATGACCACTTTTTTTATTCGATATTCTTTGCTCTCGTTTTCGTCGGAGAGTGTAACTTTGCCGCCGTCCGTTAAATTTTCGTTAAAACCGGCGTTGTGCGTTTTTGCAAGCGGCAAAAGAAGAAGAATTGGCGTTAGGAGTAATGTTAAAAACCTCATTAATATGTCTCTATTTTTAAAGAAATTCATGTCGTTTTGGAATTAAAGAGTTTTCACAAAATTAATATAAATTCATCCTTGAAAGCAAAGGTAATATACTTTTTTATCATTTTTACTGCGTGGGCGACCTGTTCAAACGCGCAGATACCTGATTCTATTTTAAAAAAACAAAAACCACCTCAACTCAACACCGCATCTTTCCCAGATTCAATCGCTCAACGCATAGCAAAAGAGCAACGCGACACACCTGATGTTATCCAAACTACTATTGTTTATTCAAAAGATACCCTTGATGCCATCGTGGATTATGGCAGTAAAGACTCTATGATTTTTGATAATGTGCAGAACCTCGTCCATCTTTACGGTGCAGCTTACGTGAATTATAAAACGCTGAAATTAACCGCAGCTTATATCGTCATTGATTTAAAAAACAACATCGCTAATGCCAAACCACTTCCCGATTCTGTCGGTAAACTGAGGGGGTTGCCTAACTTCAAAGATGAGACCCAAGAGTTCACTGCCGGTGAAATGCGGTACAACTTCCGTACCCAAAAGGGTGTGGTGAAGGATGTGACCACTAAATACAACGATGCTTATGTGCATGGCGGCTTATCAAAATTTGTTTCGAGCAAAGGCGATTCTACGAAAACCGGAGATGCTCAAAGAGATGATATTGCTTATAGCACTGACGCTATTTTTACAACGTGCAGTGCCGAGCATCCGCATTTCGGAATTCATAGTTCAAAACAAAAAGTGATTCCTAATAAATTAATAGTCGTGGGTCCCTCCAATTTGATTATTGGGGATATTCCAACGCCTTTGTGGTTGCCTTTTGCCGCCTTTCCTTTGTCGAAAGGTAAGCAAACCGGATTGATTTTTCCAAGAGATTACGAGTATAATCAAGTGTATGGCTTTGGTTTACGGAATTTAGGTTGGTATTTTCCTTTGGGCGATACGCGGGATTTGACCTTGCAAGGCGACATTTACGTGCGCGGCACATGGGGTTTGCGGGCACGTACAAACTACATAAAAACATATAAATACACAGGCAATCTTGAATTAGGATATGATAGCAGAATCAACGAGGATGCTTTAGCAAATATCAAGCGAACGCCTTCTTGGAGTGTGAATTGGCAACATTCTCAGGATTCCAGAGCTAATCCGTTGTTCACTTTCAATGCCAGTGTGAATTTACAGGGTAGTAAAAGTAAAGATTTTGCAAGCTACCAAAACACTGTCAACAACGATTTTAGACGCGCCACGACGAGTACTATTTCCTCAAATGTCGGTTTTACAAAAACTTTTCCGGGCAAGCCTTACTCACTCACGGGCGGCGCAAACGTCACGCAGAACACGGCTACGCGCGTAATGACCATTAGCTTACCGAACTTAGATTTTAGGGTGCAAACCCTGTTTCCTTTTAAAAATAACAAGCGGGTAGGCAATGAAAAATGGTTTGAAAAAGTATCTTTTCAATATGCTTCAAGCCTTCAAAATCGAGTAACAACGCAAGATTCAGTGCTTTTTACTAAGAAAGTCTTTGATAATTTACAATTTGGGATAAAACATGACCTCAGTTCAAATGTCAATTTTAATCTTTTTAAATACTTCAATTTATCCCCCAATGTCACTTATACTGAAGCTTGGTATTTAAGGCAATTTCGTAAATCATTCAATCCGGACAGTTTTCTCCTTAGAAGGGATACCCTTTTTAATGTGGATAGCTCCGATTTTACACTCCGCAACGACACCTTATTATACGGCAAAGTAGATACTCTTAAAAATAAAGGCTTTTATCGAGTGCCTCAAATTTCGATGGGTGCAAGCCTTTCTACAAGGGTTTTCGGAACATTGCAGTTTGGAAAAGGTTGGTTGCGAGCGATTAGACATACCATGACGCCCAGTATTGGCTTCAATTATTCGCCTAATTATCGCCGTTATGAAGACAGCATACAGACCGACGTACGCAATCCCTTCCGACAGGTTTATAATTTATATCAAGATGCCATATTTGGCGCGCCATCGACGGGTGGCACGCAAGCAGCCCTCACCTACTCGTTGACTAATCTTTTTGAAATGAAAACGTTCAGCAAAAGAGATTCGACCTTCAAAAAAGTGAAAATATTAGAGAATGTGAGTATTGGAGGCAGTTATAATTTTGTTGCTGATTCGTTTAAATTCAGCCAAATAGCGATGGGCACGGGCACCAATTTTTTCAAAGGCTTGACGACTCTCAGTGTCAGTATTTTACTTGATCCTTATGGCATAGATGGGAATGGCAATCGGGTGAAAGAGTTTGCGCTCAAACGCAACGGCAAGCTGCTCAATCTCGTGAATGCTATGCTCAGCCTCAATTCAAGCCTTAGCATCGGCGATATTCAACGCTTATTTGATAAAAGTGAAACCACAGAGGGTTCTAATACAGCGAGCACAACGGTAAAAAAACCGGCTAAAAAAAGAGGCGAGGAATCATTAGCGGATTTGCTCGAAAGCTTTAGATTGTCACATAATTTTACAATCAGCCGCACTACTTTTAATGGCAGAGATACCACCCAATTTCAAAATGCGCTTTACACTTCGGGCAACATACCCCTCAGTAAAAAGTGGCGTATCACCGTCGGAAACATCGGCTACGACTTCACAAGCAAGCGCATGACGTACCCCGATTTCGGTTTTTTCCGCGACCTGCACTGTTGGGAAATGGGCGTCAATTGGCAACCGACGCGCGGTACTTTCAGCTTCTTTTTGAGGGTCAAACCGGGTACGCTTGATTTCCTTAAAATACCTTATAGTAAACAATATCCTGATAGGTTTTGATGTCGATATATTAGACAGTTAGATAATAGACAATAGACCGTTAAAGTATTGAAAATCAATATCTTAACGGTCTATTGTCTAATATCTAACTGTCTATCGTCTCCTTAATTTCGCGTCTGTTTGTCATGCTTTTGCTTGGCAATTTTACGGCTGGCTTTGTTTTGTTTATGTTCAAGTCTTAGGCGTTCTTCGGGAGTGACTTCGCCATCGGCTTTGGCTTTAGCTTCTGTTTTTTTGATATTCCGTTGTTGTTTGCGTAAGCGAGTAGCTTCTACTTTGTTCAATTCACCATCTTTCACACCGTCTCTGATTCGGGCTTTTTGGTTTTTCTCACGTGCATCCACAACGGGCGTATTTTGAGCATTTGAAGCAAGGGTAACACCCATTACGAAGAGAGCCGCTAACATGATTTTCTTTTTCATAATCATTGAGAATTTTGATTTAATTAAAAAATTGGATTTAATTTCAAACAATATACTCAATAGACTTTGGCTGCTCTTAAACGTTTAATTTATATCTCTTTTTTAAGAAATTCTTAACAATTTAATACCTTTTCTTCAACATGCACAATTGCCGATTTATTAATCACACCATAAATATGTGGAAACAGTAAGCCATCGCGAGAGGGTTCAATGACCAATTTTGAGGTCAATACTGAGGGGTCTATTTCAAGCAGTATTCCAATAAAAAAAAAGCAGCGATACCTAAGTACCGCCGCCATCATTTAACACAAGACTATATAAGCAAATTTAATTGCTTCTGTAAATTTGAATATAGCCAGAGTAATAGTGACCTTCGCCGTCATCAATAATATAGAAGTAAGTACCGTCTGGCAGGATTCTATCTGTCCAAGTACCACCCCAATCATTTTTGTAATTCTTGGTTTGCAAAACTTGATTACCCCAACGGTTGAAAATTTCGAGCTTGTGATTCGGGAATTTATCCAAACCATCAATCACTAAATAATCATTAACGCCATCACCATTCGGTGAGAAACCATTAAATACTTTCAATCCATCGCAAATAACTCGTATTTTGACAACCGCCGTATCGCAGCCATAAGCGTTACAAATTTCATAGGTCACATTATCAATACCGCAGAAATCCGGTTGAGGTGTATATGTAATATTTGTACCAACACCATTACCGTTACCATTTGAAGAATCTACTTCCGCTTGTCCATTACGCCCTTGTCTAATAATTCGCACACCTTGCAAACCATAATTAGACAATGAATCGTTGGTGACTACATTGCTGACAACAGGCTTACCTTGTGGCGTACTGGTTTCATCGTTTTTAGCTTTCAAGCGCCTTCCTTTAGCTCTATTGAGTACATTGATGTTGATATAAGTTGTATCGCAGAATCCAAATTCATCACAGACTACAAAACAAGCCTTTTCTTCACCTTTCAATATTGCCACTGTTTCAATACAAGTTGTACCAGCCACCACATTGAATTCTACAGATTTACCCGTTGAAGGACAAGTATTAGTCACTGTGAAATTTTTACCAATGAGTTCTCTTGTATCAAGACAAATTGTATCCGTTACTTCCTCATACACCGTATTTTCAATAGTAGAAGGTGTAATGATAGGCAAATCGAATACTGTAATATAAACCGTTGCCGTATCACATTTAACAGGCGTACCATTGTCACAGACTTGATAAGTGAATCTATCAGGACCTACATAACCCGCATTCGGTGTGAAGGTATAAGTACCATCAGCATTCAGAGTAACTGTACCGTTAACTGTTGGAGTCAATAATGTAAATGAAAGCGATTGACCTGCATTCAAATCATAATCATTAGCTGACACCGTACCATTTATCGGTCTGTCTCTAAATGTGCTTGACGCGTCATCAACTGCTATCGGTTTGATATTATTAACCGTTGGTTTGATGACATTAATAGTTACCGTAGCCGTATCGCAAGCTGGAGGCGTTGCAGTATTACAAACAACATATCTGAATGACGCCGTACCAACAAATCCTGAATCAGGTGTGAACGTGATGGTGCCATCCAGATTAACGTTTACAGAACCACCAATCGTTGAACCTATAATTGTTGGATTGCCGAGTGGTTTGCCTGTTGGGTCAAAGTCATTCGCTAACACATTGATAATTATTGGTTTATCATTGGTAGCTGTTACATTATCATCATTCAATACCGGTTTTTGATCGGCTGTAATAACTGCTTTCCGCACTTCGATAATTAAAAATGCCGTCGTACAAAGACTTGGAACACCATCATCACAAACCCTATATTGCACCGTATCCGTACCGATAAATCCTGCATTCGGTGTATAAATATAAGTGCCGTCAGCATTCAAAACAATCGTACCATTTGAAGGAGCTGACACTGGCGTAGTACTGACTGTCAATCCATGACCATTCGGATCAGAATCGTTTATCAAGACCGTGCCTGAGACTGCAATATTTTCAAGCGTATTATTGAAATCATTGACAGCAATCGGTGCATCATTCGTCGGTTTAATAGTGAAAATCAAAGTCGCATTCGCACAATAAATAGGCATTCCCAAATCACATACCTTGTAATGAACACTGTCAATACCTGTGAAATTCAAGTTAGGCGTGTAAGTGTATGAACCGTCCGCATTCATCGCAATTGTACCATTTGCAGGGCTATCAATCGTTTCATAACTGTTTGGATTCAAATTACCATCAATATCACTCGCCGTAGCTACTCCACT
>JAYUUR010000199.1:0-4884 GCA_043754475.1 Saprospiraceae bacterium
AATTCATCCAACAGCGTTTTCACCAATAGTTGATTGAGCGGCATATCTTCCACGACCAATACTTTAATGTTTTTAAAATGGGAATCCAACTCTATTATTTCTGAACCCAATTCTACTGCCGCATTTGTTTTTTGAAAACTTAATGTAAAACTAAAAGTAGAGCCTTCATTGATGGTGCTTATAACCTTTATCAATCCGTTTTGAGCTTCCACTAATTGTTTGACTATGGCTAATCCCAATCCTGTTCCGCCAAACAATCTGGCTGTATTGCTGGAAGCTTGTTGAAAATTATCAAAAATATTGATTATTTCATCCTCTATTATACCAATGCCCGTATCTGAAACGGCGAATTCAACATTAACTTTTTCTTCATCTTCACTCACCATTCGGACGCTGACTGTAATGTTTCCTTTCGCCGTAAATTTTACGGCATTACTGACCAGATTTAAAATAATTTGGTGCAGTCGCACGGGGTCACCGACCAATATTTCAGGAATTGTAGAGTCATACATTTTAATCAACTCTAAATTCTTTTCTTGAATCTTAGTCTCAAACAAATGCAGCATAGCCGATATGGATAAGGCTAATCTAAACGGCGTTTTTTCAAACGTCATTTTTCCAGCATCTACTTTCGCCAAATCCAATATATCGTTTATCAGCACGATTAAAGAATCGCCACTCATTTTTATGGCGGTCAGATACTCTTTTTGTTTGGCTGATAACTCCGTTTTTAATACCACTTTTGTAAATCCGATAATGGCATTCATCGGGGTGCGAATTTCATGACTCATATTTGAGAGAAATTGCTGTTTGGCTTTTACCGCATTTTCAGCTTCCGTTTTTGCGGCTTTAAGTTCTATATTGTCAATCTCTCGTTTTTCTTTCTCTTTGTTTTGAAACACCAGTTCTATATCCGCTATGACTAATTCTGCTGCCCGTTTTTGTTTCTCTCCAGTTTGAAAGGCTAATTCTTCATTTGCAATAAATAACTCAGCCGCTCTTTTTTCTTTTTCATCATTTTGAAACACCAGTTCTTGATTAGCAATGATTAACTCTTCTGCCCTTTTTTCTTTTTCATCATCTTGAAGTGCCAATTCTACATTGGCAACGTCTAACTCAGCTGCTCGTTTTCCTTTTTCCTTTTTTTGAAATGCCAATTCTATATTGGCAACATCTAACTCAGCTGCTCGTTTTTCTTTCTCATCGTCTTGAAGCGCCAATTCTATATTGGCAATATCTAACTCAGCTGCTCGTTTTCCTTTTTCATCTTTTTGAAATGCCAATTCAATATTGGCAACATCTAATTCAGCTGCTCGTTTTCCTTTTTCTGTTTTTTGAAATGCCAATTCAATATTGGCAATATCTAATTCTGTTGCTCGTTTTCCTTTTTCATCTTTTTGAAATGCCAATTCAATATTGGCAATATCTAATTCTGCTGCTCGTTTACCTTTCTCTTCTTTTTGAAAGGCTAATTCTAAATTGGCAATACCTAACTCAGCGACTAATTTTTCTTGGTTTTCTCTAAGCCTCTTTTTGGCTTTTACCAGGTCAGTCACTTCTGTAAACACGACAATCACACCTGTAATTTCGCCATTTTGTTCTCGCAAAGGTTGATAAACACAATTAAAAAAATATTGCTGCACTTTCCCTTTTTTAATGAGATGGGCTTCATGTTTATTGATATAAGTCGGTTTGCCGCTTTCCATGACAGTATTAATCAGTGTATCAATGCCCTGATTAATCAATTCAGGAAAAGAGTCAAACATCGGTTTGCCCACAATGTCTTTCTTTCTATCTAATATTTGGAGATAGAAATCGTTGGCAAACTCTATGACGTAGTCCTTGCCTCTAAAAATACAAATCGGCACTGGTGCCTGCATAAATATACTTTGAACATCCATTTTTATTCAATCTTTTATCTTGTTGTGTCGCTAAATTTCGTGCGTAGGTTTAGTAAACGGAAAATTATTTTTTTTCAAAAAAAATAATTTTCCGTTTACTAAACCTTGGTCAGCAATGATTCCTAATTCCTAATTCTCAATTCTTATTATCCTCTCTCCGCTATTAAAAATGGAAGAATCACTTTTTTTAAGCGCAAGAAATCAGTTGAGCTTTTTATGACATAATCAAAAGCCTTGTGGCACAAACAGTTGATAGCTATGTCCATTTCGTCTTGCGCGGAAAGCATAATTACGGGTATATCCGCATTCAATGATTTTATTTTATCTAATGTTTGGATGCCGTTCATGGCATTTTTATCAACGCTATCAAGATTGTAATCCACGATGATGATATCGGGATTGTCCGATAAATGCTCTATGCAAAGCTCTCCTGTTGAATAAGTCTCAATAATCATATCGTGTTGCTGGAGGAGTTGAATTTTCAACAATTTCAGGAAATCAACATCGTCGTCCACCAAAAAGAGCTTTATTTTATCTTGAGTCATGGTTCAATATTTTAATCCTTTTAAATTCTACTTCTAACTCTTTGCAAGCGTTCGTACAAGCATGTTCAAGCTGCGTAACCATATCCTGTATATCTTCTAACTGTTGTTGTGATCGAGCATATTCCTGAATTTTTTTTGCCATGATTTCAAAGTCTGCATTCATGCCCACGATAGCGAATGAAGGAATCATTTTATGCACTGCTCCGTGCAAAGTATCCCAATCTTTATCCAGCAAACTTTGTTTCATGGCACTCACTAAAGGCGGCGTCTGTTCTAAATAAGCCTCAATCATTTCCGCAATCAGAGTTGGATTATTTTTGGTTCTTTGGATTAAATACGCCAAATCCGTATATTTTATCAGTTTAAGGGGCGTATTTTTAGACGGTTGATGTGTCTCAATATCAGTGGGCTTCTTGACTAAATTCACTATTTTAGTGTATAAAAGTTTTTCATCCACGGGTTTTGAGATGTAATCATCCATGCCTACCGCTTTACACTTGGCTAAATCGGCGGTGGTGACATCAGCGGTCAGAGCAATAATGGGAATTTTAGAATGTAGAACATTGCGAATGTAAGCAGTGGCTTCAAAACCATTCAGAATGGGCATCTGCAAATCCATCAAAATAACATCATAGGTTTTAAAAGCACCAAATTCGTCCTTTTGAGTAAGTTTTTCGATGGCTATTTTGCCATTGTTGGCAATATCGCGCTCGAAACCGAAATCGTCCAAGAGCGTTTTCATCAATAATTGATTGAGCGCCATATCTTCTACTACCAATACTTTGATGTTTTTAATGTCATCATCTAATTCCATGAGTGCTGGTAGAAATGCTGCTTCCGCATTTGTTTTTTGAAACGTTAAAATAAAGCTAAATGTAGACCCCTCAGTAATTTCACTTTTTACATGGATACTACCGCCCTGTTTTTCTATCAATTGTTTGGCGATATTCAAGCCCAATCCAGTTCCGCCATACAGCCTTGAGGTATCGGCGGTGGCTTGATGAAAGCTTTCAAAAATTTTTTCTATATTTTCTGCTTCAATACCGATACCTGTATCCGCCACAGCAAATTCAATGGTGACATTCTGGGCATCTTCATTCAACATCCGAACGCTGACGGTGATGCGTCCTTCTGATGTAAACTTGACAGCATTACTGACTAAATTCATGATAATTTGATGCAATCGCACGGGGTCGCCTTCGAGCACTTGAGGGATTCTATCGTCGTATTCTTTTATAAAATCTAAATTCTTTTCTTGAATTTTGGTTTCAAATAAATGCAACATGGCATTAATGGATGCTGCCATTTTGAAAGGCGTTTGCTCGAAAGCCATTTTACCTGCATCTACTTTTGCCAAGTCGAGGATGTCGTTAATCAGCACGATGAGGGTATCGCCACTCATTTTTATGGCGTTGAGATATTCTTTTTGCTTGGGCGTTAAGTCCGTTTTCAAGGCTACTTTTGTAAATCCAATTATGGCATTCATAGGCGTGCGAATCTCATGGCTCATGTTGGAGAGGAATTGCTGTTTCGATTTGACGGCATCTTCTGCTTTACTTTTTGCTTCTTCCGCAACCAATGTAGCTAACTCCGCAAAGACCCTGGCTTCTACCAATTCTTTTTCAACTCTTTTCATCTCGGTAATCACCCTCGCGACTACCACAGCACCGAGGACATTGCCTTTATCATCTTTATAAACAGAACCATTGAACAATACATCAATCAGTTCGCCATCTATTATGGTCAAGGGATAATTGGTAACGAAGCCTTTTTCAAATACTTCTTGATAAATCTCCTTCGCTTTTTTAGGGTCGGTAAAATAATTGCCGAAGTTAGTGCCAATCAATTTCTCCCGTGTTTCGCCTGTGATGGTGACGAATGCTTCATTCATATCTGTGATGACCCCCTCAGTATTGAGGGTAATAAATGGGTCAAGACTGGCTTCGATGAGGCTTCGCGAATATTCGGACAATAATTTTTCTTTGGCTTCTTCTATTTCCTTGTTTTTAAGCTCCAGTTGTTGATTTATTTTTTCAAGCTTTTGGTTTTGTTCTTCGAGTGCTTTATTATTTATTTCAAGTATTTCTTCATTTTTTATTCTTTCAAATTCCATCTCAGCCCGTTTACCTACTATTTTTAAAATAGAGGTTATTGTTTGGACATCTTCAATTTTTTTCTCGTGCATAGCTGCAATGATGCCGATGGGAATTCCATTTCCATCTGACAAACAGAGTCCCACATAACCTTCTACATTAAACTGAGCGAGCGTTTGATTTTTAGGGAAAATGATTCTACAATTTTCAGAATAAGCGTACATTGTCTCACGTACGACATGTTCGCAAGGGCTACCACTCAAAGGAAAATTCATATTTTCAACCAATTTGCCATAAGATGTCAGGGCAATTGTTTGAATCTTTATTTCATCTGAGCCATTCGAG
>JAYUUR010000200.1:0-4879 GCA_043754475.1 Saprospiraceae bacterium
GATTTTGTACACGAATTAGTGAAACTTAATCAAATTGCTCACCATTTGCGTAAGAAAAGATTTAAAAATGGGGCAATTAATTTTGAAATAGATGAGGTCAAATTCAGATTGGATGAGCATGGCGTGCCAGTAGAAGTGTATGTGAAAGAGCGCAAAGATGCCCATTTGTTGATTGAGGATTTTATGCTTTTAGCCAATAAAGAAGTAGCAACTTATATGGCGAAGAAAGACCCCTCAGTAGAAGTGCCTTACATCTATCGAATTCACGACTTGCCGAATATGGATAAGCTCGAAAATTTTGCTCTTTTTGCAAAGGAAATGGGCGTAAAAATGAACCTCGACACGCCTAAAAATATTGCAAAATCTTTCGACGATTTGATTAAAAAAGTGGAGACGGATGAAAACTTGAAAATATTAATGCCCATAGCTATTCGTACAATGGCTAAGGCTGAATATTCGACCAATAATATCGGTCACTATGGTTTGGCATTTGAATATTATAGCCATTTTACCTCGCCTATTCGCCGTTATTCTGATGTATTAGCACACCGCATTTTATTTGAAAATTTAAATAAAACCAAGCGTTTTGATAAGGAAAAATTAGAAGAACAGTGTAAACACATCTCTAAACAAGAGCGGAAAGCGACTGAATCGGAGCGTGAAAGCATCAAATACAAGCAAGTAGAATACATGAAAAAACATGTCGGCGAAGAGTTTGACGGCATTGTTTCAGGTATGCTCGAAAGGGGTATTTTTGTTGAAATAAAAGGCATGTTAGCAGAAGGTATGATAACATTCGACCGCATGATGGAAACCTTTGAAGTAGAAAGTTCGCGCTTGCGAGCGAAGGGTTTGCGCACCGGGAAAATCTATAAAATGGGCGACTCAGTGAAAGTAAAAATTTTGAACGCCGACTTAGAAAAAAAGCAAATAGAAATGGGTCTGGCGGATTAGAAGAAATATAGTTTTTTTGTAAAAAAGCATCCTAATTGTGTGTTACACGCTTAGGGTGCTTTTTTATTTTGCTTTTGGCTAAATTTTTTCAATGAAAAACTATACTTTCTGTATATTGCCAAATATTATGCATATCGCAAAAAGTTTTACAGAATGTTCAGATTGTCACCGGTCGTTATTTTGTTGTTTTGGGCAAATTTTATTCAAGCACAAAAAGCCTATTTTCAGCAACAAACCAACTATAATATCTCCGTCTCTCTCGACGATGAAAAGCACGTGCTGACCGGCAACGCGACAATTGATTATACTAACAACTCACCTGATAATCTTACTTTTATCTATTTTCACCTTTGGTATAATGCTTTTAATAATAAAAAATCTGCTTACGCTAAACAGGAATTACGCAATGGCAAAACAGCTTTTTATTTTGCTAAAGAGGATGAATTAGGTGGCATGACCGATTTGGATTTTAGAGTTAATGGAAAAAAATGTGAGGTAGAAATAGATAAAGACAATCCTGATATTGCTAAAGTTATTCTACAAAATCCCTTAGAAACGGGTGAAAAAGTAACTATTTCGACGCCTTTTAAGGTTCAAATTCCTAAGCCTTTCTCACGAGGCGGACACGTAGGTCAGCAATATTTAATGACACAATGGTTTCCAAAACCTGCCGTATATGATAGAGATGGTTGGCATCCGATGCCGTATCTCGACCAAGGCGAGTTTTATGCAGAATTTGGCAATTTTGAAGTGTCTATCACATTGCCTGAAAATTATGTTGTTGGTTCAACGGGTGTTTTACAAACCGCTTCAGAAATTGATTTTTTGAATAAAACTGTCACTGCGAGCAGAGCGCGGCAGGAGGGGGTACTTTCTCTAAATAATAATAATAATAATCAATCTAAGAATTATATTAAAAAAGACACCATTCCTACTTCTTCAAAAAATAGTAAAACCATACGATTCACCGCTGAAAATGTACATGATTTCGCTTGGTTTGCAGACAAAGCGTTTAATGTTTTAAAAAGCGAAGTCATTTTAAAAACAGGTAAAAAAGTAGAGACTTATGCTTATTTCCGTAGCGAATTTGCTGAGCAGTGGAAAAAAGCACCTGAGTATATCAATCGTGCAGTAAAATTTTATTCCGACCTCGTGGGCGATTATCCTCACCCACATGCTTCGGCAGTGATGGCTAATGGTGGTTATGAAGGTGGCATGGAATATCCCATGATTACGGTTTTAGCCGGGCATTATACACCGAAGGATTTAGATGTGACGATTGCTCATGAAGTAGGGCATAATTGGTTTCAAGGCATCCTCGGTAGCAACGAGCGCGACAATGCTTGGATGGATGAAGGGCTAAATTCTTATTACGACCAACGTTATACGCTTAATTTTTACCCACTTGTCACTGCGAGCGGAGCGCGGCAGGAGGGGGTATCAGGCATTCAAAAGTTTTTAACTAAAAAATCTGACTACACTTTAGAAGAGACACTGCTTCAACGGCAAGATTTTAATCATAAAAATCAATCGATTCAAACGCCTTCTAATGTTTTGACAGAAACTAATTACTACATGAATGCTTACGAAAAGCCGGCAGAATTCATGAAAATATTAGAGAATTACTATGGAAAAGAGCGTTTTGATAACATTATGCACAGCTATTACGAAGCTTGGAAATTCAAACATCCTCAACCTTCTGATTTTAGAAAACATTGGGAGACAACAGCGGGTGAGAATATGTCATGGCTATTTGACGATTTGATGGGCAGTACAAAACAATTGGATTATAAAATTTCAGATATTAAAGATAATGATTCGGAATGGGTTTTGACCGTCGAAAATAAAAGCGGTATAGCAGCTCCTTTTGAAATAAATTGTTTGAAAAATAGTATTGAAATATTAAGAAAATCTTATAAAGGCATTGATAATCAAGAAGTTATAAATATACCTAAAGGTGATTTTGATTTGATTGCAATAGATAATAATCATCTCTTACCTGATATCAATCGCTCCAATAATTATGCACAAACGATTGGACATGGCTCAACTTCAATGCCATGGAGCATGACATTTTTAGGGGGCATTGACAATTCAAAGAAAAAAAATATTTATTGGTCACCTGCATTAGCGGCTAATAAATACGATGGTGCGATGTTGGGATTATTACTGCACAATGGGTTTTTACCTGAAAAAAAGTGGAATTGGGCAATTGCGCCCTTGTATGCAACGAGTTCGAACACATTAACGGGTGTAGCAGATATTGATTATAGTTTTTTTAAAAAGAATCATAAAATCACCTTAAGTACAGCGGGTAAGCGCTTTTCTTTCAAGAAAACACCCAATAAAAACCTTTTAGCCTATTCCAAAATTACCCCCTCAGTAACGATTGATTTTTGGAGAAAACCATTGAGCCAAATTATTCAAAGCCTTTCTATTCGCCATACTTTTTTGAATGAACAAAACATTTTTAAAGACAGTATTGAAAGGATTTCTATCAAAAATAAATGGTTCAATATCAGTGAATTAAGCTATTCTGCTAAAATTCAAAATACTTTGACGCCAACTTCTTTCCGCGTTTGTGTTGAAAAATATAACTACGAAATATTTAATCGCCGCCAAAGATTCATTAAAACCACCTTTGAGTTGAATCAAGACTTCATGTATCGTGAAGGCAGAAAGGTTTATACAAGACTTTTTGTCGGTGGTTTTCCTGTCAATACAGGACGTAATTCAGGCTTGGGCTTTACACGTGGCTTCTTGGGACTCTCTGCGCGGGGCTTTGCTGATTACCGCTACGACGATTATTATATGGGTAGAAATGAGGTGACAGGAGCTTTATCACAACAAATAGGCTCTACAAATGAAGGAGGCTTGAAATATGCACTGCCGGAAGGCGACGAAACCCGCGTCGGCTACAGCAATAATTTTATCGCCTCACTCAATCTTAAGGCGCATTTGCCTGTGAAATTACCTTTGGATATTAAGCCTTATTTTGATATTGGTTATTTTAGCGACACTCGCCCGGGCGGTGAACGAACCACTTCGCAATGGCTCATGAGTGGTGGTTTATCTTGGGAATTGAGCGATTACTTTGGCATTTATGTGCCGCTTTATTTTTCAGGCAAAAGCACTGACCCCAATAGCCTTCACTCCATCATGACCCGTAGAGGTGGTTTTCTTTCTCGGGTAACATTTAGCGTTAACTTGAAAAAATTGGATTTGAGGCGCATGATTAAGGCTATATAATGTGTTTATTTTACCCTTTCTTTTCTAAAATCCAAATCTACCTCTCTAAACAAGCCGCTTCAAGTTCTTGACAAATTCATGAAAAGTATGTAACTTCATGGAATTTCTCCGTCTAAACAATAGCTTTGAAACAAGCACTTCTCAATATTTAGGAGATGTTTTAAATAAAAAAAGCTCTTTTTGAATCAATTTCTTTTCAAAAATTTTAACCAGCTACAAGCAATGAAACGTCGTGCTCATAATCCTAATCAAGATCAAAATTTTGCACCTCAAAAGAGCAATAGCCGTTTTTGGCTGTTGGGTATCCTCGGTACGGTGAGTTTATTCATCATTTTGCAAGCTTTAGGCATCTTTAAGACTATCCAAACAGCGCGGACAACTGCCAGCATTGACCTCAATTCTGCTGAATATCAAAACCGCCCAATGCCCCAAATAAGGGCTGAAAGACCAAATCCACATGTGGATGCCACTTTGCAAGAGTTAGCGTCTGAATTTGAAGGACCTGTTTTTAGCGACATTCGCACAGCCAATACTGAAAAAGGATGGGGTCTATCAGACGATGAAGCAAAATTTTATGACGATATGAGAGAGCGTTATTCAAATAAAGGTTCTAATTGGTTAGGTGTCGTAAAAAAATCCTATTCCACATACCGAACAGTAAAAGAAGCCTTCGGTG
>JAYUUR010000201.1:0-4870 GCA_043754475.1 Saprospiraceae bacterium
AGAATTAAACGACCCATCCGCAATCAGCGAAACTCCCCCTTTGGGGGTCGGGGGGCTTGGGCTTGAACGCTGCGTTTTAGATTTAAAATGGAGTGGTCACAGCTACCGCGAACGGCTAATTAAAAATGGAGAAGACCTACAACTTGTCATGTACAGCCGCTTGCTGACCGAAGATGATGATTGGGCGCATACAGCCTATTTTATCATAGAAAATGCTCGCCTTTTGTCGCGTAACACATTGGCTTTCAATGAAATAAAGCCTTTGTTGCCTAATGTAGATGCCTTCGCTATGAATGCGTCGATATGGGATAAGATGCAGAAAACGTTTGAATGGCGGTTGTTGCAAATTAAAAATGGGAAGATTGAAATCCGTACAGGTTTCACTGCTAAAGAGTTGGAAGAAATATATGGTGATGAATTGCTCGATGTCTTAGAAATGAAAACGGACGATGCCAAATTTGATGATTACAGAACGTTGATTGGATTGGTTGTTTAAATCTGAATGAGGATTCTAAGGATAAAAAAAAGATGCTAAAGATGAGATTGAGTCCAACCCTTTCATCCTTAACATCTTTTTTTTATCCTTAGAATCCTCATTCAAATAAATCACTTCTTCGCCTTCGCCACCGCCGCCTTCTTAGGTTTCACAGCAAAAGCATTCGGAATTTCTGCTTCTATCATTTTCTTAACTTGTTCTAAAGTCAAAGTCGTGGCTTCTTCGGCGGTCATTTTTTTACCTTCCTGCTTCAAACTGAACGGTTTGTATTTACCGAATACGACCATCGGACCCCAACGACCATTTTCAACGCTGATTTTATCCGCAGCCCAATTGTGAATAAAACGATTGGCTTCTTTTTCATTTTTCGCTTCTATGAGTTCAATAGATTCATCGAGCGTAATACTTTCAATGTTGAAACGGCGTGGCACATTAATAAACATTTCGTTCCACTTAATGAATGGTCCAAAACGACCTGTACCTTTTGTTATTGGTAAGCCTTTGTAAGTAAATATGGGTGCTTCTGCTTTTCTCTTTTCTAAAATCAATTCAACAGCCCGTTCCATCGTAATACTGAGGGGTTCTTCTCCTTTTGGAATGGAAACGAAAATATCGCCAAATTTGACGTAAGGACCAAAACGACCAATACCCACGACCACTTCACTTTTTTCAAATTCGCCCAAACTTTTAGGCAATTCAAATAATCTCAAAGCTTCTTCCAAATTAATGGTCTCGATAGATTGACCTTTTTGGAGGTTGCCATAAGTCGGCTTTTCTTTTTCACCCAATTCATCGACCGTACCAATCTGAGCAATGGGCCCATATTTACCCATTCTGACAAGCACAGTTTTGCCTGAATCAGGGTCAGTGCCCAATATCCGCTCACCACTTACGCGGTCAGCGTCGGACATTGTTTTTTCAACATCACTGTGGAAAGGATCATAAAATTTAGAAATCATATCCACCCAATTGCGGTTTCCTTCGGCTATATCATCCAATTGATTTTCAACTTTAGCCGTAAAACTATAATTCATGACATTATCAAAATGCTTATCGAGGAAATCCACCACGAGCATACCCATATCCGTTGGCACCAAGTGATTTTTCAAAGCACCTGTCATTTCTGATTCGGTTTTAGTGAAAATACCGCCGTCTTTATTCAATTTTAAAACTCTGAAAGGGCGAGCAGTGCCATCTCTTGTTTCTTTGACGACATAGCCCCTATTTTCCTCCATAATTTTAGTAATCGTCGGCGCGTAAGTTGAAGGACGACCGATGCCCTTTTCTTCAAGATCTTTCACCAAAGCTGCTTCTGTGTAGCGAGCCGGCGGGCGTGTATGCCGTTCAGTCGCAGTCATGTCGTTGAAGTCCAAAACTTGCCCGATACTCAGGGGGGGTAAAACGCCCTTCGCATCTTCCTCATCTTCATCTTTAGATTCCAAATAGACCTTCAAAAAGCCATCAAACTTGATGACTTCACCTTCAGCAACGAGTTTCGTTTCTTTTATAGTAGAAATATCAATGTCAACAGTTGTCTTTTCCAATTCAGCGTCTGCCATTTGAGAGGCAATTGCGCGTTTCCATATTAATTCGTAAAGGCGTTGCTCATCACGATCTTGCGAAACAGTGCGGTGCTGAATATACGTCGGACGAATGGCTTCATGAGCCTCTTGGGCAGATTCTTTATCCGTTTTGAAACGCCGCGTTTGAACATATTGTGCACCAAAAGATTTCTCTATTTCTATTGCAAAATCGGCGATAGCTGTTTCACTCAAATTAGTCGAATCGGTACGCATATAAGTAATGTGTCCGGCTTCATACAAGCGTTGAGCGTTTTGCATCGTGCGATTCACAGACATACCGAGTTTACGGCTTGCCTCTTGTTGAAGGGTTGAGGTTGTGAACGGTGCAGTGGGTTTGCGCTTGAGTGGCTTGGTTTCAATTTTATTAATTTTAAAAACAGCACCCTTACTTTTTTTCAAAAACTCCATCGCCCCCCCCTCAGTATCAAACCGTTCAGGAGCCTCTGCTTTTAACGTAACGCTTTTATTTTGAGCATTTAATACATTAAAATTAGCATCTATTTTAAAGAAAGGTGTTGTTTTGAACTTTTGAATATCACGCTCTTTCTCTACCACTAATTTCACTGCTACTGACTGAACACGACCTGCTGAAAGACCGCCTTTTACTTTTTTCCACAACAACTCAGACAATTCAAAACCCACCAAACGGTCGAGTACACGACGGGCTTGTTGAGCATCTACGAGGTCTAAATCGACAAGACGTGGATTTTGAACGGCTTTTAAAATAGCAGGTTTAGTGATTTCGCGGAAAACGATGCGTTTCGTGGTGTGTTCATCCAAGCCTAAAACCTTGCATAAATGCCATGAAATAGCTTCACCCTCGCGATCCTCATCCGTTGCGAGCCAAACTTCTTCTACTTTTTTCGCCAGCTCTTTCAGTTCTTTCACCACTCTTTGCTTATCGGGCGTGACGACATAGTTGGGTTTGAATTTATTTTTTACGTCAATGCCCAAGCCGCCTTTCTCTAAATCACGCACGTGACCGAAGCTGGATTTGACAATAAAATCAGGTCCAAGTATTTTTTCAATCGTTTTCGCTTTTGCAGGCGACTCCACTATTAATAGGTTTTTGCTCATCTTTTATTTAATAAAATATAAATAATCAACTTTTTATAAGTTAGATTATACCATCTTAGTTCAGTTTTGTTTTAAAAACAGGGCAAAAGTATAAATTATTATAAAACATTGTATTTTTTTTAAAAAGTAAAATGAAACAGAACGTTGTGTAGAGTTTAAATCCTACTGGCTATCTATTGTCTAATATCTAAATATCTATTATCTACACATATTATAGTTCACTGTCATTTTTAAGTCAAAAAGGAATTGACATGTTAATAATAGTGCAATAGTCCTATACCTTTGAGGCTCAATTAAACTCTATACAAATCTATATTCAGAAAACATGTTGTCTAAGTTTTACAATATTCCCCTATTGTTATTTACTTGTTTGGCTGGTCAATCATTCAGTCAAAACAGCATGGCATCTGTGAATCAACCTCTTACAGATAGTATTTATTCTAATAAAACCCTTGAAGTGGTTGTCATTACTGGCAATTCAAAACCAACAGGTATTGATAAATGCGTTGTATTGACGCATGTCATTTCATTAGAAAAGCTACAATCGCTTGCCGTTCAAAGTGTTGCCGATGTTTTAAAATTTCTACCGAACCTTCGCATTCAGCAAGACAATATATTAGGTACAGGCATGACTATGCAAGGGATTAGCGGTGAAAATGTTAAAATACTCATCAATGGCATACCTATTATAGGTCGTCAAAATGGCAATATTGACTTATCGCAACTGAATGTTAATAATGTTGAACGCATAGAAATAGTTGAAGGTCCCCTTTCAGTGCAATATGGTACGAATGCCTTAGCAGGTACAATCAATATTATCACGAAGAAAAAGCCGAGCAAAACGGGTGATTTTCAAGGCAGTACCTATTATGAATCGGTTGGACATTTTAATATAAATACTGCTTTAGGCTGGCAAGGCAATAATCAGAGTGTCATGGTGTCTGGCGGGCGCAATTTTTTCGACGGTTGGTCAGATAAAGACACTTCACGGTTTCAAGATTGGAAACCAAAGATTCAATATTTTGCAGATGTAAATTATAACTTAGATTTAGGCAAAACTAAAATAGGCTATACAGGCAATTATTTCAATGAATTTATACTTAATCGAGGACAGCCTCGCCCACCCTACTTCGAGAATGCTTTTGATGATAAATATAATTCGACTCGTTATTCAAATGGTTTAAACCTGACACATTCGTTTGATAATCAAATCAATACAAATATTCTTTTTTCTTTAAGTCATTACAAAAGAATAAAAAATACCTACTCCCGAGACCTTATAAAACTATCGGAAGTCTTGACAGGTAATATCAGCGACCAAGACACGACTCAATTTAATGCCCTCTCAACGCGTGGCACTATATCAAAACCGTTTGGAGAAAAATTGACTTTTGAAGCAGGTTATGATGTCAATATTGAATCAGGCAGTGGCTTACGCATTAAAGAAACGAAGCAACAAATAGGCGATTATGCCGCTTTTTTGAGCGCAGAATGGGTTATTACTGAGGGGGTCACCTTGCGTCCAGGTGTGAGAGTATCCTATAATACATCTTACAAAGTGCCTATAATTCCGAGCGTTCATCTGCGCTGGAAATTGAATGAGCAATGGATTGCCAGAGCATCTTATGGCAGAGGCTTTCGTTCGCCGAGTTTGAAGGAACTATATTTTTATTTCGTGGATATCAACCATAATATTCAAGGCAATAAAAATCTG
>JAYUUR010000202.1:0-14836 GCA_043754475.1 Saprospiraceae bacterium
GCTTAATCTTAATCAAATGCAAATTCTATTTCAACGCGTCTATTCATTTCTAAACCTGTTTTATCTTTTACTTCAATTGCTGGACGCGAATCGCCATAATAATAAGTCGAAATTTGATTGGGCGAAACACCTTTTGAAATCAAATAATTTTTGACCGCTTCAGCTCTATTATTTGACAACATAATATTGTGTTCCTTTTTACCTTTGTTATCTGCATGACCTTCAACTTTGATTTTCCAATCCTTTTTATTGCGTAATAAATTTGCCAAAGTATTCAAATTGCGATAAGCCGCAGGGCGAATATTCCATTTGTCGCTATCAAAATAAAGGTTTTGAATGGCTAAAGTCAAAATGTCTCTATCTTCTTGACTCGTCTGAGGGCACCCGTTGTTCTCAACTGGTCCAGCTGTGTTTGGACATTTATCTTTATCATCGGGTACGCCATCGCCATCTCTATCGCCGCCTTGTGGACAGCCTTTGTTTTCTTTCGGACCTGCTACATCGGGGCAAGGGTCATTTTTATCGGGTGTTCCATCCTTGTCGCGGTCATTTTCAGGCGGGCAACCCATGTTTTCAAGCGTACCTGCCACGTCAGGACAAGGGTCAACATCATCTAAAATGCCGTCTTGGTCTCTATCACTGAGGGGGCAGCCACCATTTTTCAAAAAGCCCGGAATGTCAGGACATTTATCAATATCATCTCGGATGCCATCACCATCTTTATCATTGTTCGGGCAGCCTTTATTGTCTTTCAGACCCGGTACATCAGGGCATTGATCGTCTTTGTCGCAAATACCATCGCGGTCTTTATCGGGGCAACTTCTTTCTACCTTTTCAGCCACCGGGCAACCACTGTTGTCTTTTGAACCGGGTTCAGTTGGGCATTTATCTTCTTTATCGCAAATGCCGTCCTTGTCTTCATCTTTACATTTATCATTACCAAAACGCAAAGCAAATACCAACTCATGGCTTCCTGCGCTGCTATTTCTCAACTGCGAAGTGGTCATATCATAGCTATAAGCCACCATCCATTTTGGAAAATCGATACCTGCCATAATGCTCACCGCATCGTCCGTTCTAAAACTACCGCCTAACCAAAACTTTTTGTTAATAATGCCTCTCAAAGACGCGTCATACTGAGGGGGTGTGTTGGGTGACAATTTGATTAAAGCCGAAGGCTCCAAAGTCATCATATCACTCACTTTAATGCCGTAGCCGACGATGCCATGATATTGGCGTTCGATTCTACTGGGATTAGTCGTGCGAGCAGCAGGGTCGAAAATGAGTTTTTTGCGATAAAGCTGCGGTACTGAAATGCCACCAAAAAGACCATCCTCTTGCTTGAAATATATACCTGCGCTGAGGTCAGGAATCCAAACGCCTAATTGTCCACCGCTAACAGTTGGGTCTTGATCAACTTGCAAAAAAGCATTGTCGCGGACGCTCACTTTATAATAACCTCCTGAAAAACCTATGGAAATACTACTTTTTTCAGCCACTTTTTGATTGAAAGCGAGCATACCTGTCACCCCATTTTTTTTAAATGTGCCTTGAACATCGTTGTAAAAATAGCCACCCAGACTGATTGGCAATTTTTTCATTCTTCCCATCAAGCTAATAATATTGGTCTGCGGACGCCCCTCAACACCTACCCATTGCGAGCGAGAGAGACCCCTCAGTTCAACGTTCTTTAGAGTGCCAATGGCAGCCGGATTGAACGCATACGTGTTAATCACATAATTGGTGAACAAGGGATATTGCTGGGCTTGGGCTGTAAAGGATTTTATGATTAAAAATATCAAAACTATGATATGTAAATACCTTTTCATTAATTCTTATTTGAATTATTAAATGATTATGTTTTTTATCTCACCAATGTAATCGCTCCCGTCCAAACCGTTCCTTTATCATCATTCAATCGAATGACATAATAATAGGCTGCAGCAGGAAGGTCTTTGCCATCATTGGTGACGCCATTCCACTCATTGCTATATGGTGCTTTGTTGTAAACGACTTGACCCCAACGATTGAAAAGGACAACCTCGTTCTTAGGATGTTTTTCAATATCTTTCACAAACCATGTCTCATTTACATTATCGCCATTGGGTGAAAAAGTGTCAAATATTTTATCATTTTTAGGGTCTTTGCAACGCAATTTTATTTCAAAAGATGTATCAATTTTACAACCGAGTACATCTTTTATAGTCACTGGATAAATGCCAGCTGAGAGGCTCACTAAGCCTATTTTGAGGCTATCCGCTGACCTTTCATATTTATATGGAGCTGTACCACCCGAGGCTTCCAAGCTAATCATACCATCATTATAATTCTTACAACTTTCATTAATAATAGCTACTTTAAATGCCATTTTACTGAGGGGTTGCGTAACAGCGGTATCCAAATTGATAGAACAGCCATTGGCGTCTGACACTGTTACTTGGTAGCGACCTGCTGCTAAACCATTGATAGTAGGAGTCGTATTGCCATTTGACCAGCGATATGTTTTGACGCCCGACCCACCCGTTGTCGTCATGCTCAACGAGCCTGTTTTATCACTGAAACATTTCACATTCGTAGCAATCAAACTACCACTAAAACCCACTTGATTGGGATTAATGGTCACTGTTTTGGAAACACTTTCACTACAATTGCCTTGTTTTACATTAAGTGAAATGATTTTCAAACCCGAAGTGCTGTAACTAATATTGACAGGATTGGCTTGAGTAGAAGTACGCGGTGTTGCACCATCGCCAAAATCCCAGGTGTAAGTCACGCCTTGCACTTGACTGCCATTGTATTCAAAATCGTAGCGAATGCCACAAGTTTGTGAAGCCGTCGGAGTCGCATTAAATGCAGCGGTTAATGAACAGTTGGCTGGATTATCAAATAATGCAGGCGGTTGTTGAAAACCTTGACGGGCATATAATTTACCGTCTGGAGATTGTAATGTGCCGCAGCCTGGGCAACCGCCTACCGTCCAACTGATTCTGAAAGGTGCGCTCACCTTTTGTTTACCCTGACTGGATAATGTCCACCTTTTCAACTGCTGAGAATAGCCATTTTGACATGCTAAAAGCAGAATTATTATTTTTATTAAAATCTTCATATTGCGATATTTAATTGTTTTTCAATAAATAACCTGTCAAAACCAAGGCATCGGTCGGAAGAATTGTAAAAGGTTTTTTAATTCTTTTACCTGAGTTAATCACAATAAGCCTTGCTGATTGGCTTGAATTGACAGTATAAAAGTTGAAAATATCGCTATCTAATTGCAAATCAAGCAATCCACGCTCTGTTTTACCACTCTTGATGACAAGTGTAAAACCGGTAGGCACTATATATTCATAAGCTGGATTTGTAAAATCTAAAATCATTGTTTTGATTTCAGGTTGCTCTGCTATAAGAAAACCGGTGCAATAGCATGTATTGATAGTCGTACCGCTTGGAATCATCGGCATACCCGGCTCTGCATACAAAATTTTACCATCTGCTAATTTCACACTGCTATTAACGGCACTCACAAACAAACTTTTGCCTACTGGCACTACAAAATTGGATGTGATAACAATAGGGTCTCCCACGATACCAGAAGGAAAATCAATAGAAGCTGCCGGTGAACGCAAAGGAATAGACGACAATGAGATTGAAAAAGGCACGCCCGTCGGATTGCTCAATGAAAGTGTATCACGTCTATATGTAAGAGATTGAATCTCATTTTTAGGATCTCTATCAAAATCGTCAGAAGCTGTTTTAGCTACAAGTGCCGTATCAGCTTTAACTGCTCTCCATGCAAAATTTGCTTTAGCTGCGCTATCTGCAACAATAGCCCGATTAGCATTAACAGCATTCCAAGCGATTTGAGCCCGCAATGTGCTATCTGCAATAATAGCCCGTTGCGCTTGACCGGCTCTGCGCGCGCTATCCGCATAATATGAAAACGAAGCCGTATCTGCTTTCACGGCTCTTTGTGCAGTTGCTGAATTTTGACTGAATCTTGAACTATCAGAATACATAGAAGTAGTAGCACTGTTTGCTTGATTTGCTCGAGTTGCCTCATCAGCTTTCAAAGCCTTTACAGCATTGGCTGAGTTTTGACTAAATCTTGAGCTATCAGCATAAGTGGCAGTCGTCGCATAACTCGCTTGAAGAGCCCGAGTTGCTTCGTCCGCTTTACCCGCTTTAGTGGCATAAGTAGCGGTCTCGGCAGTCGTTGCCACTGTAGCTCTGCCCGCTCTGCTTGATGAATCAGCAACGTTTGCGAAGGCTGCTTTCTCAGTAAAAAGTGCATAAGGAACTGATACCAATTGGTTAGTACCCATCAGTAGAAAATTATTGCCACCTGAAATATCCATTTCTACTTTCAAGTAAAACTTATCTTGACCCCAGCGAACATTGCTGAAAGAAGTTTGAACACCCCCTGTGCGCGTACCATTGCCAATTTGAAGATCAAAAAGACCAAATCCATCCGTTGTGAGCGTATGTGTTTCCACCCATTCATCTACGCCACCAGCAGAACCTTTTAAGAGCGAAATACGCACCTTAATGTTCTGACTCACAAGCTCACGACCGGTTTGATCGGTAGCTACTGCTTGATAACAAACGCTTTGAGGAACTTGGGCCTCAGCTACAAAAGAAAAGAAAAAAAGTGCGACAATTGCGAATAAAAATTTTTTCATCTTATTTAATAAGTTTGTTTTTAGAAATTTTTTTTAATTTTATAAATTATGTACTTATTATAGTGTACTAATTGAATATTATATATTTTTAATTCAAAAAATAACGCAATAAAAATGTTTAATCAGTTTGAAGTAACTGATTGTTCCGAAGGAATTCCTTTGGGAAAAATCAAAACATTATAAATTACATTTTGTGACAGGTCATTCTACGGCGAGGAAAGAGAAAAGTTTAGTTTAAATTAAATTAAAATATATTTTTATTTTAAAGTATACTTGGAAATTAAGAGATAATTTATTATGGATTGGGCATAAAAAAAAAGCGTAAATGTGGTAACCACATTTACGCTCTCATCGAAAGGACACAATTTTTATCTATAAATTCTTTTCAAATTTACGCTAATAAATCGAATAAGTCAAGTGCTGATTTTTTTTAATCTAATTTTATATTTATCGGCGCAATTTTATGACTTTAGTTTGACCATTGGGTAATGTTAAGAGAGATTCTCTATCGCAATCGCCACCTCCGTAACCATAATCTAATGACCGTACTTTGGTATCAATCGTAATGGTGCGAACGCCACTCGTAATCCACGGACACAGTGCCTTATGAACGATGGGAGAGTTGATAACGCTGCTAAACGCCTTGCCCTTTCTATTCACACCCGACTCGTTACCCGTCACAGTCCAAATATCGTCGAGTGGTGTGCGGGTATTGAAACCCTGAGTTTTGACAACTATGTGCGTAGCATTCCAAGTGGCAATAGTGCCATCACCGAAAGTAATTTTACCATTCGTCACGGTGCGTGTAAATGAAGGTTGACCTTGAGCATTTAAGCCGTTGTTTTTCCAAGTGCGAGTGCCTTCGATTTTAGCACTGTCAACATAAAAGTTTTGAAAAGTAACCGTTTTAGTCGCATTGGGTTTCATCAGTGAGTCGCTTAATGCTATCACGATTTTACCTTTTCTAACTCTGCCGCTGTGGTCAGTGCAACCAGTTCCAAAATCTACTGTAATCGTTTGAGGAAAAGTACCGCGAGCAGCCGAATACGTGACAACAGCGCAGCTTGAGCCGCCCGGTCCGCCGCTACCCATGCCTTCGATAGCCATATCGGATTCGTCCTCCGTGTTTTGAGAATAAGATTCGGCATCGCTGACATCCTCACTGGAGGTGATAGCGGCTTCGTTGATAGTTGCCTCATTGGGCGAAACGTTGCTGTCTTTGTTGCAAGCTGTGAAAAGTGCTGCGGCGAATAAGATGGCTAATGAGCCTTTGATAATGGTTTTCATGTGATAAAAAATTTAGACTTTTAAGTTAAACAATTATGGTTTTAGAAAATAATACTATCTTGTGAATCACGACAAATAGACCCCCTCAGTACAAAAAGGTTTAAATGCCTTTTTTTATTTTAAGAATTTTTTAACAATCACTATATTTGCGGCGTGATGGAATCAGCAAGAGTCATATCGGAAAAAGAAAAATTCGACCTCACCATTGAGCGTCTGTGCTATCATTTGATTGAAGACTACGATACCTTCGAGGACACCTGCATTGTCGGTATTCAAACAGGCGGTGTACAGTTGGCTGCTCGTTTATTGCAAAAATTGGGCGAAATACTGAGGGGGGGTAATATTCCCTTCGGTAAACTCGATATTACCTTCTACCGGGACGACTTCCGCACAAGTAAAAAACCGCTCGCTGCCAATGTCAACGATATGCCGTTTGTCATTGAAAATCAACGAATTATACTTGTTGACGATGTTTTATATACAGGGCGTTCTGTGCAAGCAGCCATGACAGCCTTGAACCATTATGGGCGTCCCAAATCCATCAAATTATTAGTATTAGTAGAAAGAAGATTCAATAGAGAAATCCCTGTTCGACCTGATTATATTGGCTTATCAATGGATGCTTTTGACGATGCTTACGTGAGCGTGGAATGGGCTGATACTGAGGGGAAAGACCGTGTGCTGATTTATCCTAAAAAGATTTCTTAATTGACATTTCAATAAATCGAACAGCGATGTAAAATTTTACTCCGTTAAAATTTTCTTCCATTTAAAAAATAAAAAATATATAAATGGCTGAAAAGCAATTATCTACGAAACATCTTCTGGGCATCAAGGACATCACAGCGAATGATATAAATCTCATTTTTGAAAACGCTGACCAATTTATAGATGTCATCAATCGCCCAATCAAGAAAGTGCCATCGTTGCGCGATACCACTATAGTCAATCTTTTTTTTGAAAATTCGACCCGCACACGCATCTCTTTTGAGTTAGCGGAAAAACGTCTTTCCGCCGATGTTTTGAATTTTACAGCATCTGCTTCTTCCGTTTCAAAAGGAGAAACTTTGTTAGATACAGTCAATAATATTCTCGCGATGAAGGTAGATATGGTCGTAATGCGCCATCCTGCCCCCGGTGCATCGCATTATTTAGCTTCAAAAATCAACGCCAATATCGTTAACGCGGGCGATGGCACGCACGAACACCCGACGCAAGCCCTGCTCGATGCCTATTCTATTAGGCGTCAGCTTGGTGGAGTAGGAGGTAAAAAAGTCGCCATTTTTGGAGACATTTTGCATTCCAGAGTTGCCTTGAGCAATATTTATTGTTTGAAAAAATTGGGTGCTGAAGTTAAGGTTTGTGGACCGCCGACTTTGATACCTAAACATATCGAAAAGTTAGGTGTGGGCGTTGAACACAATGTTAGAAAAACCCTTCAATGGTGCGATGTAGCCAACGTTTTACGCATTCAATTGGAGCGTCAAGACATTAAGTTTTTCCCTTCTTTGAGGGAGTATTCACAATACTTTGGCATTAATAAAGCATTGCTCGAAAGCATTGACAATCAAGTCGTTATCATGCATCCGGGACCTATTAATCGCGGTGTGGAAATCACTTCTGATGCTGCGGATTCAGCTAATTCTATTATATTGAATCAAGTAGAAAATGGGGTAGCAGTGAGGATGGCGGTGCTGTATCTTTTGGCAGCCAGGAGAGGTTAATCATCGCTAAAAATAATTTGCTACTTTTTAAAAAATTAAATTCATAACTCATTGATTATAAACCTATAAGGTTTTTAAAAACCTTATAGGTTTGTGCAATGTTCCAAAATGTATTTAAAAATCTTTCCCATAATTTTCAAAACCGATGCGCCCAAGCAATTCATACTTCCGCGTCACTTCATTTTGCAATTCCGCTTTATAAGCAACCACTTTATCTTGCATCGTTTTATCACTCGCGCCCAAGATTTGAGCGGCTAAAATAGCTGCATTTTTAGCACCATTCAAAGCCACCGTTGCCACCGGAACACCGCTTGGCATTTGAAGAATTGATAGAATAGAATCCCAACCATCAATAGAATTAGATGCTTTAATTGGAACGCCAATAATTGGCAATGGCGAAATAGCTGCCACCATGCCCGGTAAATGCGCCGCACCACCTGCACCTGCAATAATAACTTTTACACCTCGAGTATGCGCTTCTTTAGCAAAAGAAACCAATCTATCGGGTGTGCGATGCGCTGAAACGAAAGTCACTTCAAAAGGGATTCCGAACTCTTCAAGCATTTCTGCTGCTTGTTTCATAACGGGCAAGTCGGAATCACTGCCCATAATTACGCTAACGTGTACTGCTTTCATACCTTAAATTATTTGTATCGCGGAACTCCAGTTCCGCATTTATGGCTTAAAATGTTTAACTATTTTACTGAAATTTATGATTTCCTTGATTGAAAATACATATACAATTGTCGAATAATAAGGGCAACACCTATCACAATCATAACATAATCAAAAGTATCTTTTACAGGTTTTATAAGATTATTAATGACTAATAAAACGACGAAACCAGCCATTATCAACTCCATATTTATTTTATTCATTGCTTTTTATTTTAAAATTCTCCTTTAAAAATTGCGCACTTTGTAACGCTTTTGCTATGTTTTTGTTTAAAAACGTTGCATGACCCATTTTTCTAAAAGGCTTCGTCGTTTTTTTTCCGTAGAGGTGAATGTGACACCCCTCAGTATTTAAAGCATTTTCCCATCCCTCCACTTTGACCTCGCCTGAATGACCTTCAGCACCTACTAAATTGAGCAATACTGAGGGGTGTCTCATGTTTGTACTACCCAACGGCAGGTTCATAATTCCTCTCAAATGCTGCTCGAATTGTGATGTTTCAATGGCTTCAATCGTATGATGTCCTGAATTATGCGGACGCGGTGCGACTTCATTTATCAATATGTCACCGCTTTTGGTGATAAACATTTCAACGGCTAAAAGACCACAAATGTTGAGTTTTTTTATTAGTTTTTTGGCTAATGTCTGCGCCTTTTTTTCAAGGGTTTTTGAAATATTGGCAGGACACATTTGGTAGTCCAAAAGGTTCGCTTTTGCATCAAAAACCATTTCTACTGAGGGGTATGCCACGACCTGCCCATCTTCATTTTGACAGACAATAATAGCGATTTCTTTATCAATATCCACCATTTCTTCAATAATACAAGGCTCATCGGGCAAAATATCTATATCTGCTACGGTTTTTAGTATCGAAACACCTTTCCCGTCGTAGCCGCCTTTGCGTGATTTCCAAACGCAAGGCAACCATTTATCTTTAATGATTTCTTTTTTTAAAGTCGATTTATTATCATAATATCTGACTAAAGATGTCGGAAAATGATGTTGAATATAAAAGTTTTTCTGCTCGCCTTTATCTTTAATTATGTCCAATGAAATAGGATTGGGATGCACAATTTTACCTTCATTTGCTAATATTTTCAAAGCCTCCGTATTGACATGTTCAATCTCGATGGTTAAAATATCCACCATTTTACCGAATTTTAAAACATCGTCGAAGTTATTAAAACTGCCTTTCACTAAGCGTGAGCAATACGGTGCGGCTGGGCAATTTTCATCGTTTTCCAAGATATAAATCTCCAAATCCCAGTTGGCGGCAGCGAGACAGAGCATCTTGCCCAATTGCCCGCCGCCGAGAATACCTATTTTTATTTTATTTAAATTCATAAGTCTTTCAAAATATCCGCAAATCTATTATAATTTTGACGATTATTTAATTCAAAAATATTTTCTATGAAATCCATACTGATAAAAAACGGGCAAGTTGTGAATCGAGGAAAAATTGAGGTGAAAGATATACTTATTAAAAAAGGTTATATCGAACGCATTGATAATCAAATAGATACACACGCCGATATTGAAATTAATGCAGAAGGAAAGCATGTGCTACCGGGCATTATTGACGACCAAGTGCATTTCAGAGAACCTGGTCTGACGCATAAAGGCACTATTTTTTCTGAATCGCGGGCGGCTGTTGCGGGCGGTGTAACGAGTTTTATGGAAATGCCCAACGTCAACCCCCCCTCAGTATCGCAGACACTTTTGGCTGAAAAGTACCAAATTGGCGAGCGGACTTCATTAGCCAATTACTCATTTTATATGGGTGCCACAAATGATAATTTGGAGGAAGTACTGAAAACGAATCAACAAAACGTCTGCGGCATCAAGGTATTTATGGGCAGCAGCACAGGCAATATGCTCGTAAATAATGAAAAAACGCTTGAAAATCTGTTCTCAAAATGCGATATGTTGATTGCCACGCATTGCGAAGATGAGGCGACAGTAAGAGCCAATACTGAAAAATATAAAGCATCGGGCGAGGTGATAGATGCTCGTTTTCACCCTATTATTCGCAGTCGGGAGGCTTGTTATTTATCCTCTTCAATGGCTGTTGCGTTGGCAAAAAAGCACCAAACGAGATTGCATATTTTGCATATTTCTACGGCGGATGAGATTCCATTATTTGACAATTCGATACCCCTCAGTAAAAAGCGCATTACGGCGGAAGTTTGCGTACACCATTTGTATTTTAATGAAAATCAATACCTTACGCTTGGTAATTTAATAAAATGTAATCCTGCTATCAAATCAGAAGCTGACCAAAATGCTTTGTTACAAGCTTTGTTAGATGATCGATTTGATGTCATCGCTACCGACCATGCGCCGCATACTTGGGAGGAAAAATCGAAGCCTTATTTTGAAGCCCCATCAGGTCTGCCGTTGATACAACACACCTTGCCGATGATGCTCAGTTTTTATCATCAAAATAAAATTTCGTTGGAAAAAATAGTTGAAAAAATGAGCCATGCCGTAGCTGATTGTTTTCAAATAGACAAACGCGGTTATTTGGATGAAGGATATTGGGCAGATGTGGCTATTGTAGATGTGGATAAAAAATGGACGGTTTCAAAAGACAATATTTTATATCAATGCAACTGGTCTCCATTAGAAAATGTTCAATTGCAGGGCAGGGTAGAAGCGACAATTGTGAGCGGCAATTTAGCGTTTCAGAATCATCAAATAAATGAAAATATTATGGGTAAGAGATTGATTTTCAATAGATAAAGTCTTTACTATTGGTATTATATTTGCACGTATTTAACAAATTATTTATAAAATTAAAACCTTTTATGTGAGAAAATTAATCCTACTATTTACACTTTTTTATTTTTCAAGAGAACTGAATGCTCAACAGATAATCGGTCAGAATGAAAATATTTCGCCCATGAATATGCGATCTATGACTTTTGAGGACTATTTGGTACAATTGACTTGGGCAAATAGCCCTGAGACTGAGGGGGGTAAATATGAAATCGAAGCGCGTGAACAGCAAATTGAGTTAGCAAAAAAAGACTGGACACGCAACCTGAGCGCAGGATTTAACTTTAATGACGTGAGTTATCCTTATTTTTTAGTGAATACACTCGGCGTTAAAAAATATTTTGGAAATACAATTGACTTGACAAAATTGCCGACAGTGGCAACCAATCCGCTTTGGCAAGTAGCAGTAGGGGTTAATTTTGGAGACCTTTATACTCGGAAAAACAAGGTGAAATATGCTGAAAGTAATAAAAAAATCAGTGAGGCTGATTTGAATTTGATAAAACAGAAATTAAAGGCAGAAGTATTGAAACGCTATCAAGAATACCTCGTTTCTATTGAAATATTCAAAGTGAGATTGCAATCGTTGGATGCTACTGAAGCCAATAAAAATCAAATTTCGAATCTTTTTTCAGTCAATAAAGCCAGTTTTCAAGATTTTAATGAAGCCAATAAAGCCTATACGGATGCTCTTGAAGCAAAGATTAAAGCTGATTCGGATATTAAAATTAAGAAAATAGCTGTCGAAGAATTGGTAGGTGTAAAATGGGAATCTTTAGAAAAATTGAAAGCCAATTTCGATCAAAAAAAGTAGTTTGGTAAACTCATAATAGCTTGGATAAAATGCCGCTTTGGGAAATCAAGGCGGCATTTTTTATGATTATTTTATTAGCCACTCAACCTTTCTTTAAATAATTCTATATTTGTGTAAAATCAAAATTTATGCAAATCAAAATTGAAGCCGTCCAAATAGCCGAATCGTTTAATATTAAAAAGTTTCGCGCTGAGTTTCGTGCAGAAGCTGAATCAGGCACTAACTCTGAAGTATTTTATGCTATAGCCGATACCAATCGCTTTTTATATGTCTTTGATTACGGCGTGGTCGTGTTCGCTAATTATGATGCTTTGGCGAAAAGCGAGTTTGTGCGATTTGTCAAAAATTATGCAACGACCCTTGTTGAATTGGATTTATTTGAAGAATATAGGATTGAATTGGATGAAAAACTCCAGAAGCCCATCGTCAAAAATGACTATGTTTCCATTCACCATATCGACCCCTCAGTATTGCGCATCGTGATGCTGAATACAGGACAATCCGTAGCCCTTGAATATTACGAAGTGTTGACTGATGACCTCATTACTTCCTCCAAACATTATATTCAAGAGCTTGAACAACGGGGTAAACTGAGCATTTCTAAGACAAATCTCTTGAAATACATCGGAAAAGTGCTCAATGTCAAAAACAGCATCGTTGACAACCTCTATATCCTCGACGACCCTAACCTCGTGTGGGACAATGAAGAACTCAACCTTCTCAACCGAAACCTCAAAGCCAATTTCGACATCAATACCCGTTTCAAAGACCTTGATTATCGCCTACAAATCGTTGAGGATAATCTTAAACTTTTTACCGATGTTTTGAACGTCCGTGAAAGCTCTCGATTGGAATGGATTATAATCATTCTCATTTTGATTGAAATATTGATTGCTTTGTTTTTTCACTGATAAAACCATCTTTATGCAAACACCCAATGTTCCCTTAAAAAAAGCCTTAACGTCTATTCATTTATGGGCAATCGCCGTCGGATTGGTCATATCAGGCGAGTATTTCGGATGGAATTATGGTTGGGGCGTAGCTGGTACTGTTGGATTTTTAATCGCTACTTTAATTGTCACGGTTTTATACATCACTTTCATTTTCAGTTTTACAGAACTCACGACTTCCATTCCACATTCAGGTGGCCCCTACGAATATGCTCGCAGGGCAATGGGTCCCATCGGCGGTTTGATAGCAGGATATGCCACTTTGATTGAATTTTTATTTGCTACACCCGCTATTGCTTTTGCATTGGGAAGTTATGCGCATTTTTTATACCCTTCATTTGATATTATTTATACAGCTATCGGTTGCTACATCATTTTTTCATTGATCAACATTTGGGGCATCAAAGAATCAGCGGTTTTTACATTGATTGTTACATTATTGGCAGTTGTTGAGCTCTTAATTTTCATCGGCATCGTCGCCCCTTCTTTTCAATTAAAACTATTCATGCATAACAATATGCCTTTTGGATATAAAGGCATTTTCGCCGCCTTACCTTTTGCTATTTGGTTTTATCTCGCCATCGAAGGCGTGGCGATGGTTGCCGAAGAAGCAAAAGACCCTCAGCGAACCATACCACGAGGCTATATATTTGGCATCGCCACCCTCACTTTATTGGCATTAGGCGTCATGATTGTTAGTGGCGGTATTACGGATTGGCAATTATTAACTACCATAGATTATCCTTTGCCCGAAGCGATTGGTATTGTGTTAGGAAAAGAAAATAGCTTGACAAAACTGTTTGCTGGCATAGGCTTATTCGGTTTGATTGCTTCATTTCACAGCATTATTTTAGGGTATTCCCGTCAAATATTTGCTTTAGCGAGAGGTGGATACTTACCAAAAGTTTTATCAAAAGTACATACCCGATTTCAAACGCCGCATATTGCCTTGTTTGTAGGTGGATTAGTCGGTATTTTATCGGTTTGCATGGGCAATACACAGCAATTAATTATCCTTTCGGCTTTAGGTGCAATTGTGATGTACATTATCAGCATGATCAGTTTATTTATTTTAAGAAAAAAAGAACCCCTTTTGGAACGACCTTTCAAGGCACCTTTCTATCCTTTCTTTCCAGCTATTGCTTTATTATTATCTGTTATTTGTTTAATTTCAATCGTTTATTATAATTTGATGTTGAGTGCTTTTTTCTTTGTTTTAATGCTCATCTTAATGGGTATCTTTGTAGGACTTGGTATGCATAAATTGGAAAAATAGGGCTTCATACTGAGGGGGTGTTTAATGGAGATGGTACATTAGATTTTATTAAATTAAAACTATTAAAATGGAAAAACAAATAAAGATTGAGGATTTTAGCGCGTCGTTGTTTTGGGATGTTGACAAAACGAGTTTAGATTTTGAGAAGCACCAGCGTTTTATCATCGAGCGGACATTAACGCATGGTACTTTATCTGATTGGTTTTTAATTAAGCAACGATATGGCAAGGCGATTATTAAGGCTGAATGTATGCAAGTCCGTTATTTAGACAAGCGCACTTTATCTTTCTGTGCAGCATATTTTAATGAATCTCTCAATAATTTCAGATGTTACATATTGCAACAGTCGAACCCCTCACATTGGGATTATTAAAACGCCTCATGGCTGATAATGAATTGGTACAGTCAAATGTATCAACACTCAACTCTTTTTCATGTCTATAAAAATTTGACATGGTTTGACGATGCTAATTTAGACGGTGATATAGATGTTATGGATAAAAAAGTAACTTGGGATAAAGTCAAAAACACAATTATCAAAGCTGTCGAAAAAACAATCTAGTGTTGCATCCACTAAATATATAAGGAATAAAACATACCTTTGTGATAAAAAATGAAAAGCCAAACGATACAGATGAGTGAAGCATCGAAAAATA
>JAYUUR010000203.1:0-4867 GCA_043754475.1 Saprospiraceae bacterium
GGCTCATCTACCATCGGCATCCGCTTGGATTGCTCCTGCATGTAGTGATTTTCTGTTTTTTGCAAAATCACTTTCACGCCTTCTTCGCTCAAAAATTTAATTAAAGCTCTGTTTTTAGGCAACGCTCTATGCGCTCTCAACAGCGACAAACCGCCTTGACCTTCCTCAGTACCTGTTTTGCCATCGGCGATTGCCTTTTTAGCTTCTATTAAAAATTTATTCGCCAATTTCTTTTGCTCATCTAAAAGACGCTCAACTTCAGGTCGTAAAGCCGTGTATTCCTGCGCGTCTTGATCCGCCGTGACGGGACCTGATATAATTAAAGGTGTCCGCGCATCGTCAATCAAAACTGAGTCAACCTCATCCACCATTGCAAAATGGTGTTTGCGCTGCACGAGTTCTTCGGGCGAATGCACCATATTATCACGGAGATAATCGAAGCCAAATTCGTTGTTCGTACCATAAGTGATGTCGCAGAGGTAAGCGTTGCGGCGCGCCTCCGTATGTGGTTGGTATTTATCAATACAATCCACCGTTAAAAATAAAAACTCATATAAAGTACCATTCCATTCAGCATCACGACGAGCCAAATAATCGTTGACGGTAACGATATGAACACCGCCGCCTGACAAACCATTTAAGTAAGCGGGCAAGGTCGAAACGAGGGTTTTACCTTCGCCTGTCGCCATTTCAGCAATTTTACCATCGTGCAAAACCATACCGCCAATCAACTGCACATCGTAGTGAATCATGTTCCACGTCACTGAGCCACCGGCTGCTGTCCAAGTATTTTTCCAAATCGCCTTATCGCCTTCGATGGTAATATAAATTTTACCTTTTGCAACGAGCATTCTATCGTGGGCAGTAGCCGTAAGCGTCAAAGTTTCATTTTCAGAAAAACGCTTGGCTGTTTGTTTCACGACTGCAAAAGCTTCTGGAAGTAACTCTTTCAAGATAACTTCAAGCTGTTGGTTGCGTTCTTTACGCAAATCATCCACATCTTTGAAAAGGAGTTCTTTCTGTTCCAAATCCTCTTCATTGATAGCTTGTTCATTGACTTCATTGATTTGAGCATCAATTTCACTTAAAAATTCAGAGATACGCGCCCGAAACTCAATGGTTTTACCCCTCAGTTCGTCGTTGGAAAGCACATTAAACTCTTCATAAAATCGGTTGATTTCATTGACAGTCGGTTGGTACAGGGCATTGTCTTTTTCAGATTTTGAACCGCCGAACAATTTTTTAATAAATCTTAACATGATGTTTTATTTTTATACAACGAAGTTTTTAATTAGATATTGAGATATTAGATATTGAGATATTAAACCGTTAAAACATTGATACTCAATATTATAAATTCGCTTTTTATCTATATCCATCTCTTGACTAATACAGCCTCGTGCCGTTATTATTTAATTTTTTTTAATTATAATAATCTTTCGAGCGTTTGAAAACATGTCCATTATGTAAACCTTTTTTGACTAACTCCACCATTTATGGTGGGGGTTAAAAAGTTAAGTTAGTTAAGGCTTTAGCCGTTCATTTATAACCTAAGTTGAACGGCTAAAGCCTTAACTATGGTTATCATTACTTCCCCACCATAAATGGTGGAGTTAGTTATGTCATTTAATTCATTGATTTTCAATGCTTTAAAAGATATGTTTAACGGACAGTATTTAAAAAACTCGAAAGGTTTTACTTGTTGAATATCAATATTTTAGTGGAAATACTGAGGGGGGCTTAGGCTTCCTCAATAATCTTAGGACGGGAATTTTGTCTAATATCAATGACCATCGGTTTTGTAGAATAATGACCGATGATTGTCTTATTAATAGTAGAAATTTTAGGAAAAGAAGTGCGTTGGATAAGTGTTAATTCCTTTTGATAAGGATGTATTTTATAAACTTTATCTTGCGAATGACGTGTTTGTTTAGGGCTTTCAATAGCCATGCGAGAGGCGAAGTAATCCCCATTTTGCCCGAACGCTTGCGGCGAGCAAATGAGGTACAAACCTAAAACAGCTATTAAATTAAATTCTTTCATGTAGTCGTTATAACGTTATGAACGCTTGCTTAGTTGCTTTTAAAATAAGACGCTCTGTCTAATATCTATTTAAATTTTGACGCGCAAAGATACAATATATTTTATCGTAAAATAATATCCTTTAAAAACTAAGCATAATTCGTTCCACCTGCATTTTCTCTAATTATGATGACATAATGGCATAATTTAAATGCTTATTAAGCCGTTCTGGCATTTTATACGTTTAATTTTTAATTTTTAATAGATAATTATTAATTGAAGTACCCCCTCAGTATTTTTGCATTATGAAAATAAACCTTCAATGCCTTCTGTTTATGGCCTGCATATCACTCATGTGGAGTTGCGACGGTAAAAAAGATATTCGGGAATATTATTTCCCTTTGAAACAGTTGAGAGACCAACCAAAAGTGTATGAATATCAATACACTTTGAAAGATACATCTGTCAAAATGTATTGGTATTATCAAACGGTGGTTCAAAATGATTCCATTTATTTTGTCGGCACTTGCTACAACGATGATTTTCAACAAATGCTTTTGGTACGTGAACAACGTTTTGAAAATGGTATGAAGCTCAACGATTTGTTCTATTTCGGTACTGATTCTACGGGCAAGGCGGTGCGGACGAAAGCAACTGTTGAAGGCGGAGCAGTATTTCCTTTTCAAATAAAAGACGATAAAGGCGTATTTATCAATATCATCAAATATCATGACCCTAAAGATTCGACCCACGAGACAACGCTCACGCGCAATCGTCGTTTTATAAAAGAGACAAAGTATATTTATAGGAGTGTACAATACGATGCCGTCGAATTTGAAATGAAAGAGGAGCAAGCCGAGCGCGATTTAAAAAAAGGGGGTTGGTCACACGTTTATACGATTAAAGAGGTCTATGTGAAAGGCATTGGTCAAGTTTATACAAAAAGGAAAATTTCAGAAGGCAATTTTATAACAATGCACCTCGTTGATATTTATACAATGCCTGAATTGGAAGCTAAATTTAAAGAAAGACAGAAATCGAAATGAGCATATTTAAATAAAACTGTAACTTTTAAAATGAAATTTTTACAAATACTCATTGCCTTATTTTTTACTCAAAACCTACTGAACGCCCAAATCGCTGCGCCTAATTTAAGGTGTGTGAAGCGCGATACTTTGATTTGGGATGCCCCCTCAGTCAGTTGCGGTACGGTGAATAGTTACCTTATTTATTCTGCTCGCAATATCAATGGACCTTATCAAGTGCTGGCGACGATTACGAATACAGCTCAAACCCGTTATTTTCATAATAATACTGAGGGGGGTAATTGGTTTTACTATATGGAAACCAATGCAGCTTGTGCAGGTCAATCCCGCCTCCAATCCGATACCCTCGATAATCAGCCGCCTTCGTTGACAGCCGTTTTGACGCTCAATGTGGTGGATAGCAAAACGGTGGAAGTGCGTTGGCGCAAAAATCCAACGCCTGAAGTGGTGGGTTATATCGTGTATAAAAAAACGGCGTCGGGTTTGGTGCCAATTGCCAATGTGCCGAATCGGGATACTGTGCGTTATTTTGATACGAATGCTTCGCCGGGTTTGAAAATTGAAGAATATCAGGTGTTAGCGGTAGATGGTTGCGGCAATACGAGCCTTTTTGATGTCAATCATCAAACTATTTTATTGAAAACAAGCCAAAGTAAATGTGAGCAAACCATCACTTTAAAATGGAATTTATATAAAAATTGGACAAATCCTATTGCCAAACAAGAGGTTTGGGTCGGCGTAGCAGGGCGGAATCCTACGCTATTTGCGAGCGTAGGCGCAAAGGATACGGCTTATATTTATAAAAATGCGAAGGATAAAACGCGCTATTTTTTTTATATTAAAGCCATTGAAGCTGTTACAAATATTTCTTCCAAATCCAATGACACGATTGTGATTGGCAATATTTCAGAACCCGTTAAGAATTTATTTATTAAAAACATTACGGTCAATAAAAACAATCAAGTAGACTTGACTTGGCTTTGGAACGAAACGGCGAAAATAGATTCCGTTGAAATATATCGCCGCACCGCAGATAAGCCTTTCACTTTTTTGAAAAGTTTCAAACCTGTTGCGCCAATTGATGATCAAGGTTTTTATACAGATAATCAAGTGAATGCAGGGGCTAAACCCTATTATTACTATATAAAAACAACCGATGAATGCAAAGCTAAAATGACTTCTAACACCGCAGGAACGATTCATTTAACAGGAATTCCTTCTAAAAATGGTCAAAATACCTTGCGTTGGACGATTTTTGATGTACAGGATGCTATCGTTACGGGCTATCAAATCGTCCGCATCGTCAATAATGCTGCTACGGATATTGGCAATCCGATTGATACATCAGCTCCTCGTGAATACCTCGACGTTTCTACTACTGGCGAAAAAAATATATGCTATCGCGTAGGGGCTTACTATCGCTATAAATTGCCTGATGGCAGCGAAGAAACCGCTATTGCTTACTCGAATACCATTTGTTTATCGCAATTTGCCAATATATGGGTTCCTAATGCCTTCACACCGGGCGGCAATAATCCTGTATTTAAACCCGTTTTTACTTTCTCTGAAAACATCAGCGAATATCGTATGACCATTTTCGACCGTTGGGGCGGCATTCTTTTCGACACCACTAATCCATTGGATGGTTGGGAAGGCAAACGCAATGGCTCTGATTTGCCGCAAGGCACTTACTCTTATATTATCAGACTCAAACAAGCTGGTGGCGGTTTGTATGAAAATAAAGGGGTGTTGATGTTGCTTCGGTGATGTGACCACCCCCTCAGTAAAGCACGCTTTGG
>JAYUUR010000204.1:0-4863 GCA_043754475.1 Saprospiraceae bacterium
AGGCTTTAGCCGTTCATTTTTCAAAGCCAAAAGGTGGACGGCTAAAGCCTAAACAGTTGTTAATCGCATTCCCCCACCATAAATGGTGGAGTTATAAAATAATGATAATCAATATTTTATACATTATAAATAATGGTGATGATGCACATGGGGCAGGGGGGCGAACATTAGAATTTGACTATTGTTTATCTTTAGCTACTTACAACGTTAGGAAATCTTTTATAAGCGTCTAATACTCATCTGCGTTCTCATTTTTTATAACAAAATAAAATTAATTAATATTTACCTCTTGACTTATCTTTAAAAAACAGATATATTTGTATAGAATTTCTCTTGAACTATTCTACTTAAACGCTTCTTAAAAAATCGTTTTACTGCATTGTTTAAAGGAAATAGATTTTTGTATAACAAGGACACATTTTTATATCATCCAAGTATAAAATTATAACGTGTCATTTTATCACAAAAATTTATTAATCCAATGAAGCACCTTATTTTCACCTCCTTGCTTGTCTGTTGCACACCATTTTTCTTATTGTCTCAAAATAAGAACACCACTTTAAAAGCCAATGCTCCCATTGAGCAACTCCTGAGTATTGAAGGCGTTGTTAAAAATGAGCAAAATGGCAATCCCATTCCCGATGCCGTCATTGTTGTTTATGATGATAGAATGCTCATGCCAATTGGTCAATCCATAACGGATGGCAATGGGCATTATCAACTATCAGTGCCTAAAAAAGACCGCTATCGGGTAGAGTCTGATAAAAATACTTATTTCAAAACGGACAAAATATTCCCGCTGGATAGTGCGACGATGCACCAAGACCTGAGCATGAAAAACAAGCCGGGCTACATCTTCGACGTCACCATTTTTGACAAAGCCCATACACATGAGCCTATTAATTCATTGCGCGATTGTAAAATTGAAATTTACAATAACACAACACATGAGCAGGAGTTGACACTGCCTCAACATCCAAAATCCGTCTTTAATTTTCCTTTCAATGAAGGCAATCATTACACTGTTTTGGTGCGAAAGCCCGGTTATATCAATCGCCGCATCGAGGCTTATGTCGATATCAATGGCTGCATTTTATGCATCGATGGAATGGGTGTTCGGCAGCCTGAAGTGGTGGCATTGATGAGTCATAACAATGAAGTAGGCTACTTTCTCGGCAATATTGACTTGGATTCTATTCAAATTGGTAAAAAATTCGTCATTTCGAACATTTACTATGATTTTGATAAATGGGCAATTCGTCCTGATGCCGCTAAAATATTAGATAAATTGGCGGTCTTTTTAAAAGACAATCCCGCTATTAAAGTCGAATTAGGTTCACATACGGATGTGCGCGGTACTGACGCCTACAACCTGACCCTTTCCGACAAACGCGCTGAATCAGCCGTGCAATATATGGTTGAAAAATGTGGACTCAACAAAGCCAATATCACTTGGAAAGGCTACGGCGAAACGGAATTGGTGAATACTTGCGCTAATGGCGTGAATTGTTCTGAAACGGAGCATCAACTTAATCGGCGGTCAGAATTAAAAATAACAGGCATCGCCGTTGAAGATCCGCTTTGGAATCATACGTTGAAAGAAATTATTGAAGATAAAAATCTTTATTATAAAATTATCAAATTGGAAAAGCCGGGACAGCCTATGACGGGAGCGTTTCGGTAGGTCAATTTTTGAAATCAATTTGCTGCAAGTTCCAAAACTTGCAGCAAGTTCTAAGTGATATTTATTAAAACTATGAACTATGATACACAACAAATCATCCCGCTGTTTTACAAATCATCATAGGTTTAACTCATTGAAAATCAATGAGTTAAACCCTCAGTATTTATATCAATTTATACTGATTTTATATTTATTAAGTTCAAACGCCTCTAATTTATCCGCTCAAACCACATCCGTAAAAGGCACCAAAACCGATAAAACCTTTGCCAACACCACAGAAATATATAAATCTAAATCCGCGAGCGATGCGCAAGTTTTGGCTGAGCTCGAAAGCGATTTTGGCATAGGGGATGTCGTGCGGATTTCAGATGCACCGCCCGTTTCGACAACCGTACCATTGTCGCGGACTACGTCTATTCAGTCAGAAAAAAAGCCATTGCCTTCTATTCCTAAGACAGTCAATGCTACCAATGCATCCACGTCAGTAGAAAACATACCTGCTGTAAATAAAGAAATAGCACCTAAAATCACTTCAACACCTATTCCTCAAAATACTCAAAAAGCGAGTAGCGAAACCACGATCCCCCTCAGTAATCAAGCCCTTGTCATCTCATCTGGCGCATACAAATCGGATATTGAAATGCCTGAAAAGAAAGTTATTTCTAAATCTTATAAAAATACTTCTTCTTCAAATAAAAAATTTTTATTTTTCTTTAAAAAAACAAATAAAAAGGCATCAAAACGTGCTAAATACAAAGACAATAGTAAAGTCGGCTGCTATAAATTTTAGTCTTGTAAACAGCATAACATATCGGATATTTTTAAAATATCCGATATGTGTTTGTCTATTCAGCCCAATTCTAAATTCTTAATTCCTAATTTATCATTCCTAATTTGATTTTTAAAATGAATTCTCCTATTATTGTGCTTCTATATTCAATAATTAAAACGAAGCAAATAATATGATCAAGCACCCTTGGCATGAAGTCAAAATTGGTAAAAAACCACCTGAAATTGTCAACGCCATCATCGAAATTCCGAAAGGCTCGCGCGCAAAATATGAGATTGATAAAGACAGTGGTTTAATCAAATTAGATAGAGTTTTATACGGTTCGATGATGTATCCCGCGCACTACGGCATCATCCCGCAATCCCTTTTTGACGATGGCGACCCTTTGGATATTATGGTGCTGACTCAAGTTACGCTCGTGCCTTTGACACTCGTTTCAGCGAAAGTCATCGGCGTGATGCGCATGATAGACCAAGGTGTACCAGACGATAAAATTATCGCTGTAGCTGAATCCGACCCCTCAGTATCGCACATCGAAAACATCGACGAATTACCTCAAACTTTCAAGGATGAATTGCAAAATTTCTTTGAAAATTATACAAAATTGGAAGGAAAAGTGGTGACAGTGCCTCAGTTTTTAGATAAAAAAGCGGCGTTGGAAACTGTAAAGCGTAGCCTAAGTTTATACATTCAAACGTATCCATTTTAGATACTTTTTCGACAAAACAAAAGCCTCAATGGTTAAATACATTCAGGCTTTTGGCATTTTATACTGAGGGGGTCATTAAATTTACGGTTCTAACAATTTCAATAAAATTTCATTAAAAATAACCAAACCAATCAATTTTATGAGAATTTTATACTCAATCCTCTTGTTATCGACAGCATTATTCTTAAATGCCCAAACCCAACCCTCTGCAACACCTGCTGCCGAACGCATGAAAAGTCTGGCACAACGCAAAAAACTCAACGAGCAATCCCTTCTCAAAAACGTCCCATTTAGGAGCATTGGACCCACTGTTATGAGTGGTCGGGTGGTGGATGTAGATGTGAATCCGAAAGACCCCTCAGTATTTTACGTCTGTTACGCTTCGGGCGGCTTGTGGAAAACAGAATCCAATGGCTCAGAATTCACACCGCTTTTCGATAAAGAAGCCGTGATGACCATAGGCGATGTGGCTGTCAATTGGGATAAAAATATTATATGGCTCGGTACAGGCGAAAATAATACGAGCCGTTCCTCATACGCGGGCAATGGCATGTACAAAAGTATGGATGGCGGCAAATCATGGCAACATTTAGGCTTGGATGAGTCGCATCATATTGGGCGAATTGTCCTCCATCCACAAAATGCAGATGTGGCTTTTGTAGCAGCTTTGGGACATTTATACTCGCCGAATAAAGAACGCGGCGTTTATAAAACAGCTGATGGCGGCAAAACATGGAAGCAAACACTGTTCGTGAATGAAAATGCAGGCGCGATTGATATAGTGATTGATGAAAATAACCCAAATACGCTCTACGCAGCCGCATGGCAAAAGGAACGCCGTGCTTGGAATTTTGAAGAAAGCGGCAAAGGAACGGGCATTTATAAATCAACCGACGGCGGCGAAACTTGGAAACTCGTCACGACTGAGGGGGCAGGTTTCCCAACGGGCAATAATGCAGGACGCATCGGTTTGGCGTTGGCTAAAGTGGGCAATAATACAGTTGTATTTGCCACGATAGACAATCAAAACCCGACAACTAAGAAAAAAGAAGTCGATGCCAGCGAATTGACCAAAGAGAAATTGAAAGTCATGACCAAAGAAGCCTTCTTGAATTTGGATAAAAAAGTAGTGACCGCATTTTTAAGAGGCAATGGTTTTCCTGAAAAATACAAAACTGCTGACATTAACCAAATGGTCAAATCCGATAAAATCACCGTTCAGACCCTTTACGATTTTGTTGACAGTGGCGACGATGGTTTCTCCAATCAAGGCATTTTACAAGCCGAAGTCTATCGCTCCGACGATGGTGGCAAATCATGGAAACGCACGCACGAAGAGGGGGCAATCAAGGATATTTTCTTCACTTATGGATATTTTTTCGCTCAATTGAGGGTAAATCCAACAAATCCGAACAAAATGTATATGCTCGGCGTCCGTATTGTGAAGTCAGATGATGGCGGTAAAACGTGGAAAAATATTAATCGAGACAATGTTCACGGCGATCATCACGCGCTTTGGGTCAATCCGAATCGTCCTGGCCATTTGGTCAATGGCAACGATGGCGGCATTAATATCTCTTACGACGATGGCAAAACATGGACAAAATGCAACTCTCCAGCAGTCGGTCAATACTACAATATCAATACAGATATGGCTGAACCTTATAATGTCTATGGTGG
>JAYUUR010000205.1:0-4858 GCA_043754475.1 Saprospiraceae bacterium
GCCCACACGACATTGTTTTCACCATTGATCTTCTTCGCTTTGGCAACACCATTGGCTACCGATATGCCTTGACCCAATGAACCCGAAGCGATACGCACACCTGGCAAGCCTTCATGCGTAGCTGGATGCCCTTGCAAACGGCTGTTAAGTTTGCGAAAAGTGCTTAACTCCGATACTGAAAAATAGCCCGCCCGCGCTAAAACACTATAAAAAACAGGCGAAATATGCCCATTTGATAGGAAAAACATGTCTTCGTCTTTGCCATCCATGTAAAAACGCTTCTTGCGTTTCATCACTGAAAAATACAAAGCGACTAAAAAATCCGTACAGCCCAATGAGCCGCCCGGATGTCCTGATTGACAATTATACACCATGCGGACAATATCCCGACGGACTTGCGAAGCGGTTTTTTCAAGTTTTTCTATGCCGATGTCTGGCTTTTTAATAGTTTCCAACACTTTGAAATATATTTTTTCGTTTGATAAAAAACTTAGTTTTAAATTAATTTTGCAAAAGTATAAAAAACCAGTCTTTTTTTAACTTTTTTTAACCACCTTTATAATAGACATTAGATAGTTAGATATTAGAGTGTTAGACATTCTCTTTTCAACAGTTTTAACCACCTTTATAATAGGCTTGAATTTTGTTTTAATTTTGAGACTGCTTTCGTTAAAAACAGCGTCTAATTTGAATAGACGTTTGAAAATAGACTTTAGATATTAGACAGTTAACATTATATAAAAAAATTGAAAATGAATCTTTCTGTTTTAAAAAATATATCCCCTCAGTTGCGCACGCTTGGCATCGCTATTTTCTTTTTATTATTTACATCTTTACCTGCTTGTAAAGTAAAAGAAGGCTGCCCAACAAAAGGGTTTACCAATAATATGGAAAACTCTACGAAGCATGGTAAATCTAATTTATTCGATAAAAAAATGCGTAAGAAAGTTAAGAAATAATCAAATTACGCCTTAGAGAGCGTTCTTGAAATATCAGTCCGATAAGCATTCCAAGCAGGAATAATAGCCGCTACAAAGCCAATTGCCAAAGCACCGACCAATAAAAACCACTCTTCTTTCATCCATGTCCAACCCGTAAATGAGTAGCGGTACGCATCGCTCATATATTGCGCCAATATCTGCATCGCGCCATGACTCAAGGCAATTCCGACCACAAACCCTATAAAACTGAGCAACAAACCTTCCAATACAATCAATAAAAATAATTTCGTCCGCCCTGCACCCATCACACGCATAAGAGCCAATTCATAACGCCGTTCTTTCAAAGAATTGAATAAAGCAATAAAAATACTGAGCCCTGAAACAAAAACAATCAAGAACGCCAACGACTTCAAAGCCTTTTCACCCACGCCCATCATTTCAAACAGGCGATTCAGTTCAAGAGCAGGCGTTGCGGCTTGCATATCGGTGTTTTCATTCATATTGCGTTGAAAATTAAGGGCTTGTATATTTTTATTATTTTTAAATTGAATTAAAAGCGAAGTTATTTGCTTAGTGCTATCAGCTTCTAAAAGGGCGGTTCTTTCGTCTTTTGGAGCATCGGATATGTCACTGCGAGCGGAGCGCAGAACTGAGGGGTGCGCCTCTTGAGGATAAGCCATTTCGTGTTTATGGAGTTCGTCTGCTTCCATCAATGCTTTATTTTCTAATACGATAGTTTCTTCTTTTTCCGCTTTTTCATGTTCATGCACTTGCCAAATGCTGGCTGTACCGGTCAGTATTAATTGGTCAAGCACTGTATTACTGGGTTTGAAAATACCGACGACTTTAAATTTTGAATCCTCATGTTCATCGCCGTCAATGCTCAAACCATGATTGCTCGCAAAAGTATCTCCTATTTTCAAGCCCGTTTTAGCAGCAACTGTCGCCCCGATTGCCATTTCCATAGGGTTATCCCAAAGTTTACCTTCCGCAATCTCACCTTTATATAATGTAGTAAATTCTTTCAACGTGCCGACAATGCGATAACCCTTGTAGCTATCGCCCAATGACAATGGAATGGCTTGTTTTATGAGGGGATGGCGAGGGTTCAGAAATGGCTTGGCAGCTTTGAGAGAAATATTGCCAGTCGGCACATCCACATGGTACATATTGCACAGTATTAACTGCAACGGACTACCCTTTGCCCCTACGACAATATCCACTCCTGCCAAATTTTTCTCAAATTTTTCTGTCAACTGTTTATTGACCAATAAAAGCAACGAAGTCAAACCAACGCCCAAAGCAAAAAGCACTAAAGTCAGCAACATACTGAGGGGTCGAGCAGTGAGATTTTTCCAAGCCAGTTGAATGATTGTCATTTCTTTATGGGTGATAGGTGATAGGTGATAGGTGATAGGACAGGTGATAGGTGATAGGTGATAGGTGATAGGTGATAGGTGATAGGTGTGATTTATCACCCATCATCCATCACTCATCACCTATAAATTTATCTCCCTGCATGAATCAACAAAACCGAAATATCCGAAGGCGATACCCCCGAAATGCGGCTTGCCTGACCAATGGTGCGAGGCTTTATTTTGGTTAATTTTGTCCTTGCTTCGCTCGAAAGTGAAGGCATTTTATGATAATCGAAATGATCACTCAAAGCCAAATCCTCTAATCGAACCATTTTATCTACCATTTCTTTTTCCTTTTCAATATAACTCTCATATTTTATTGAAATCTCTGCACCCTCTATGATTTCTTTTCCATATTGATTTAAAAAATCATTCAGATGCGGAACAGCCGAGCGCAACCCCTCAGTATTGACCTGCGGACGGAGCAATATTTTATGCAATTTCACCTTTTGGTCAATCGGTGGACAGCCGAGACTTTCCAAAAAGCCATTGACCACATCGGGCGCAACATTCGTTTCTCTTAGGAAATGCTCGATGGCAGCTTGCCCGTCATTTTTAATCTGCACTTTTTGCATCCGCTCCTCCATATGGTGCATACCGATTTTGTCTGCCAACGGTGTCAAGCGCGTATCTGCATTATCTTGACGCAATAGTATTCGGTATTCGGCGCGGCTTGTAAACATGCGGTACGGCTCCTCCGTGCCTTTAGTAATCAAATCATCAATCAATACACCTATATAAGCATCTGAGCGTTTCAAAATAAATGGTTCTTCTTCTTTGACTGCCAAATGCGCATTGATACCAGCCATTAAACCTTGGCAAGCGGCTTCTTCATAGCCCGTAGTGCCATTAATTTGACCTGCAAAAAAGAGGTTTTTAATTAATTTGGTTTCCAAACTCAAATTTAATTGCATCGGTGGAAAATAATCATATTCGATAGCATAGCCCGGGCGAAACATCTTCACATTTTCAAACCCTGGAACATGTGTCAACGCCTTATATTGCACATCTTCCGGCAACGACGATGAAAAGCCATTGATATAAATCTCTACCGTCTCCCAACCTTCCGGCTCAATAAATAGCTGATGGCGATCTTTATCTGCAAAACGATTGATTTTATCTTCAATTGAAGGGCAATAACGCGGTCCCAAGCCTTGAATGCGCCCTGTAAACATAGGCGATTTTTCAAAACCCGTTTTCAAAATCTCATGCACTTTTTCATTCGTATAAGTAATATGGCAAGGGCGTTGCTTTTTCAATTGAGGGGTATCCGTAAATGAAAAGCGTTGCACTTCCTCATCACCTTCCTGCACTTCCATGAGCGCGTAATTGAGCGAGCGACCGTCCACACGTGGGGGCGTACCCGTTTTCATCCGACCTGATTCGAAGCCGAGTTCGACAAGTTGCTCAGTGATACCTTTCGCCGCTGATTCGCCTGCGCGACCACCGCCAAATTGTTTTTCACCGATGTGAATCAAACCATTTAGAAAAGTACCATTCGTCAAAACCACTGAATCAGACTCAATTTCTAAACCCATTGAGGTGCGAATGCCACCTACTCGATTGTCTTTCACGATTAACCCGCCGACCATTTCCTGCCAAAAATCAATGTTCGGGTGCGACTCCAGCATCATCCGCCATTTATGAGCAAATAACATCCTATCACTTTGCGCGCGCGGACTCCACATAGCAGGACCTTTGGAGCGATTGAGCATACGGAACTGAATCATCGTATGATCCGTCACGATGCCCGAATAGCCACCGAGCGCATCCACCTCCCGTACAATCTGACCTTTCGCCACGCCGCCCATCGCCGGATTGCACGACATTTGCCCGATAGTCTGCATATTCATCGTCACCAACAGCACTTTCGACCCCATATTGGCAGCCCCAACCGCCGCTTCACAGCCCGCATGACCGGCTCCCACCACTATTACATCATATTTTGGAAACATTTTACTTTTATATTTTTATTGAAAAATACCTTAATTATCGTCATTCCACAGCAAATTCAGGTATCATTTCTCTACGAAAAGGAGAGTGGAAAGCCAATACAATATCACTTTTGGCAACACCATGTTCGACAAGCATTAAAGCAATTTTTAGGTCTGTTCCATCATGTTGAATCCATATTTTAACATTTGGTTTTACGTCATATATTTAACAAAAAAGTGATATTTATCTCTTACCATATTTTATGATAAATTTTTTTGAATACAAAAATACACTTTTTTAATAACACACTAATAAATTACAAACACATTCATAGGTTTTGTAGTGTAAAATAACCGTAAATACTGAGGGGTGCCAAAATGAATAATCATCTTGACACCCCCTCAGTATTTTATTTTTTATGCTCTTTAAATAACCTAAGGAACGAGAAATAAATAAAAGCGTGTTTTAATATCAATACCTATTTCTTTTGCGAAGGCTTGTAATTCTTTCTTAAAAGCATGGTGTCTATAGGAATTGCCGCAGCTCTTTTAAGCGTCTTTTGAT